>JAITWR010000141.1 GCA_031285165.1 Novosphingobium sp. | reverse complement strand
ACTGCGCATCGCCGCAAAACGCCTCGCCGACAAGCAGGTGCTGATTGTTGCTACCAACCAGCCCGATGCAGCGCGGACCCTCAATCACTATCGCAGACGCCGGGGTATCGAATGCCTGTTCGGCGATGCCAGAACCCGCGGCCTCAACCTGGAGGACACGCGCATCCGCAACCCGCAGAAACGCGATAGTCTGCTCGTCGTCGTCACCCTCACATAACCTGGGCCTATCGATGCGCCACGCACGCCATGGGAATGAAGACCATCCCGCGCAAAACACATGGCCGACGCCAAAAATCATGGTTCCGCCCCGGCTTCGACCGCCTCAGACAATGGATCATCAACGATCCCCCTCAAGCCATCGCAGCATGGATCGACGCCGCTCCAAAACAACCCCTCAAACCGCGAAAACCTCAATGAGTCGTGTACGGTGGCGGATGTTGCGCCAGGCGTAAAATAGCACTGGACCGTCGAGACCGGCAGAAAGCACTTGGGCAGAAGCCTCCACCTGCCGGAACCGGCATGAGGTGTCTTGACTGCTGATCGTCACCGCCTTGTCTCGATATGCCGCAAGCGTGCGCGGCCAATGCGGAACGGCTAAACGACAATCGCAAGTGGAAAGGAAAGGCCTTGAGCAAGCAAACCGGGATCCCGATCGATCTCGCCCCCATCGAACACTGGCTGGTGGCGAATGGCATCCTCGACGGGGCAGGGCTCGGCGATATCCGGCAACTTGCCGGCGGCACGCAAAACATCGTGCTTCGCTTCAGCAATGGCGGTCGCGACTATGTGTTGCGCCATCCTCCGGCGAAGCCGCGCCCGAACAGCAACACGCTGCTTGAGCGAGAGATACGCCTGCTCGGCGCGTTGGCAGGATCCCACGTGCCACACCCTGCGGTCATTGCCGCTTGCACGGATACAGCGGTAGCGGGCAGCGTCTTCTACGTTATGGAAGCGGTCGATGGTTTCAATCCGACGGTCGCCATGCCGGCAACCGTGGTTGCGTCGTCCGCGGCACGCCACCGCATGGGCTTCGAAATGATCGACAGCCTTGCCGCCCTGGCGAAGATCGATCCTGCAACCAGCGGTCTTTCGGATTTCGGCAAGCTCGACGGCTTCCTTGCGCGACAGGTCGATCGCTGGGCTTCCGAGCTTGCCGATTACGAGCGATTTGCCGGCTGGCAGGGACCGGATGCCCTCGGCGATGTTCAGGCGATTGGCCAGTGGTTGACCGACAACCTCCCGCCCGACATGCAGCCGGGCATCATCCACGGCGACTATCATGTCGGCAATTGCATCTTTGGTGAGGATGGCCGGCTTCACGCTATCGTCGACTGGGAAATGGCGACACTGGGCGATCCGCTGGTCGATCTCGGCCGCCTGCTGGTCAGTTGGCCGGGTCCGGGGGGCGTCAAGCCCCAGACCATGCGGGTTACACCGCTGGACGGCTTTCCCGGCCACGCTGAAATGATCGCGCGCTATGCCGAACAGTCGGGCCGGTCATTGACGCAATTGCCGTGGTTCGAGGTGCTTGCCTGCTACAAGCTCGGCCTGATTCTCGAAGGCACGCATGCGCGCGCGCAGGCTGGCCTTGCCGACATGGCCACCGGCGCGCGCCTGCATCGCTCGGCCGTTGCCCTTCTCGATGAAGCCCGTGCGATCATCGCACGGCACTGACACAATTCCAGTTGGAGTCTTGCCGCGTGGATTTCGATCTCTCTCCCCGCCAGTCCGAATGGCTCGCCCGAGTTCGCCAGTTCATGTCCGATCACGTCTATCCGGCCGTGCCCGCATATTATGCCGAACTCAACCGGAAGCGCTGGCGGCAACCCGACGTGCTTCAGGATTTGAAAGCCAGGGCAAAGGCCGCAGGCCTTTGGAACCTTTTCATGTGCCCTTCCGGGCATGACGAGGACGACTTTTGCGGGGCGGGCCTCACCAATCTCGAATATGCGCCGCTGGCCGAGGAAATGGGCCGCATCACCTGGGCTTCGGAGGTGTTCAATTGCAGCGCGCCCGATACCGGGAACATGGACCTGCTGCACATGTACGGCACACGCGCCCAGAAGGAGCAGTGGTTGCGTCCGTTGATGGCCGGCGAAATCCGATCGGCCTACGCGATGACCGAGCCTGACGTCGCCTCGTCCGATGCCACCAACATGCAGACCCGCATTGTTCGCGATGGCGATGCCTATGTAATCAATGGCCGCAAATGGTGGATTTCGGGCGTGCTCGATCCACGCTGCAAGGTCATGATCGTCATGGGCCGCAGCAATCCCGACGCCCCGCGCCACCAGCAGGCGTCACAAGTGATCGTGCCGATCGACACCCCGGGTGTGCGCATCGGCCGGAACCTGACCAACTTCGGATACGATGACGCTCCGCATGGCCATTGCGAGGTGACTTTCGAGAACGTCCGCGTACCGGCCGCCAACATGATCCTTGGAGATGGTCGAGGCTTCGAGATTTCGCAGGGGCGGCTTGGACCCGGCCGCATCCATCATTGCATGCGCATCATCGGCATGGCCGAAGTGGCACTGGAGAAGATGGTGCGCCGCCTGATGAGCCGCAATGCCTTCGGCAAGCGGTTGATCGACCATTCGCTTTGGGAGCAGCGCATCGCCGATGCGCGAATCGACATCGAAACCTCGCGCCTGCTGACTTTCAAGGCGGCCGACATGATGGACAAGGCAGGAAACAAAGTGGCGCGCCTTGAGATCTCGATGATCAAGGTGATGGCACCGCGCACTGCCTTGACGATCATCGACAACGCGATCCAGGCTTATGGCGCCGGCGGTCTCGATAGCGATGCCGGCACAGCGGCGCTGTTCGCCCGGGTCCGCGCGCTGCGCATTGCCGACGGGCCGGACGAAGTCCACGCACGCACCATTGCCCGGCTTGAACAGAAAAAATACGCAGGGTGAAGCAGCATCTCCGTTTGGTCGGGGCGCCCGCGCCAGTTCATGCCGACGCGGTATGGGTGCGGCCAGGGTAGGGATTGCGCCAGGATCTATGCAGAGGGCTCGCCGTCGATAACAATGGTCGTGCCGGTGATGAACGACGCCTTGGCCGAGATGACGAATGCCACCCGGTCGGCGCTCTCGCTTACCGTTTCCCAATGCCCCCAACGGGGTGGGCGGATATGCCCACCCCCGGGGCGTTTCACAGGCCGTCGAGGCCCTTGCTGACCATGATGTTCACCGAGACACGGCGGTTCTGCGACTTGCCTTCGAAGGTGTCGTTGCTCGCCACCGGGTCCGCTTCGGCCATGCCGGTGGGAGTAAGCATGCGATAGGGCTTCCAGCCGCAGGCCTGCTGAAGATAATTGACGACGGTGCCGGCCCGTTTCTCGCTGAGATGCTGGTTGAATTCAAGGCTTCCGGTGGAATCGGTGTAGCCGACGACAAGCAGCAAGGCGTTCTTGATCCCTTCTGCCGAGCTTGCCGTGGAACAGAGTTCGTTTTTCGCCTGGGAGGACAGCGTGGTTTTGCCGGTGTCGAAGTTCACGTTCGTCGTGCTTTTGATATTGTACTGATCGATATCGCCCATGCGGCTGCGCAGTTCCTGTGTCGCGGCAGTCTGTTCGGCGAAGCCCTGGGCAGTGCCGTTCCGGATCATCGATGCGGTCTTGAGATCTTTGCTCCTGAGATCGATCCGGCTTGCCATCAGGCCTCCGTAAGACTGCAATGTCTCGACAGTGACCGGCAGGCCGTTGAGCAGCGAAGTCGCGTCGAGCCTATTGCGGCCGAGTCCCAGGAAACCGCCGCTGGCCTTGATCCGGGTGGTGTCGCTGATGGCGACGACGGTGTTGGTGCCGTCGCTGCTCGTAACCTGCATCCGGTTGCCGCGGCGCGCGGAGATGATGCCTTCAAGCTTCGGCCCTGCGGTCATGTCGGCTGCCCTGGGCGGAGACGTGTCGGTTACAGTCCCCATGAATTCGGCTTCGGGCTCGTCCTGCGGCTGCGCGGCCAGGCTGCCCGATGCCGGCACGGCGGCCATGGCGAGCAGTAAGAGAATCCTCGGGCTATTGGACATGATGCTCATTGCGCTTCTCCTTCGAATCCGGTTGGTCGGGTTTGTATGATCACGGCATCATTCATCCCGTTTCATCGGGATGTGGGGCATGGTTACGTTGCCCTCATCATCGCCACCGCCAGCGCGGCAACGGTGAACATTACCAGCAGCGTTGCCGCCACGCCGAGGATGCGGATCGGCAGATTCCGTTTCCATGGCGGCTGCCGGACCGCGGGGAGGAGGGATTCCTCCTGCTCCACCCCGGCGGCCATCGCTGCGGGCGGGAACTGCCCGGGGTTCGAGGGGCGGGCGCCGACGAGGTCGGGGCCGCTGATCCCGCTGGCCAGCGCGAGTTTCTCGCAGGCGAGCGCCAGCTTCTGATTATCGAGATGGCTGGCGATCGCGTCCCATTCGGGCCGGTCGGGCGCGTCCATCGGGGGGGCGGGCAGGCGGCCGGTCAGGCGCTCGAGGTCGGTGTCGATCGTGTGCAGCCGGTCGAGCGCTTCCATCGTCTGGCGGCGGTCGCTGCTTTTGATAGCGAGTTGCAGCCGCGTCAGCGCCAGCGTGCTGGCCCGCGCGAGTTGCAGGCTGCGGGTCAGTTCGCCGGCAAGCGCATGGATATCCGGGGTCGGCCGGCCCTGCCGGGGCCGGGCATCGGCATGTTGCGATCGCCCTTCCCGGGATGGACCGGACATGCCTGCGGGCAGCGGAAGCAGGTTCTCGAAGCGGTAGGCCATTCTGGGCGATGGCGGTTTGGCTGTCGTGTTCATAGCGTTTCCCGTGCTCCCGCCTTGCCGGGTAGAATCAAAGTGCGCCTTGAGAAAACAGGGATTGGCCCGGACGTTGCTGGGCTGCGGTGGAAAGGCGGAAACGGGGGCCGGGAGGGACGGGATGTTTTCCGGTCCGGGCAGGCCGGTTCTCGCGATTGGGGCTTGCCGCGCGGCGGCGGGCCGTGGAAAGTGCCGGCCAGGTCGCCGGTCGCGGCGCCGGGATGGGAGAGGACGATGCCACGCACGACAGTCAACGGAATCGGGATCGAATATGAACTGCACGGGCCGGAGGGCGCGCAGGCGGTCGTGCTGACGCCGGGGGGGCGTTTCCACATGGATACGCCGGGCATCCGCGAGTTCGCTCAGGCGCTGGCCGCGGGCGGGCGCCGCGCGCTGATCTACGATCGGCCGAACTGCGGCAAGTCCGACGCCTGCCTTCTGGGCGAGAGCGAGAGCGAGATGCAGGCCGAAGCGCTCTCGGGCCTGATTCGCAAGCTGGATCTGGGGCCGACGGCGATCATCGGCGGATCGGGCGGCAGCCGCGTCTCGATGCTGGCAGCGGCGCGCGATCCCGAAATCTGCTCGCACCTCGCGCTGTGGTGGATCAGCGGCGAGCCGATCGGGCTGATGCAGCTTGCCACCTATTATTGCGGCGAGGCGGCAACGCTTGCCTCGAAAGGCGGGATGGAAGCCGTGATGAGCGCGACCTCATGGGCCGAGAACTTCGCGATGAGCCCCACCGCCAAAGAGTTCATCCGCGGCCAGGACCCGGCCCGGTTCATCGCCGTGATGCAGAAATGGGCCTCGGCCTATGTCCCGAGCGACATAACCCCGGTGCCGGGGATGAAGCCGGTCGATTTCGCGCGGCTGACGATGCCGGCGCTGGTTTTCCGCAGCCATGCCAGCGACCTGTCGCACACCCGCACCACCAGCGAATGGGTGGCCCGGCTGATCCCGCAGTGCCGGTTTCTCGATCCGCCGTGGCGCGACGATGAATGGAACTACCAGTCGGACCGGACCGCTGCGGGCAAGGGCCACTCGCTGTTCATCAGTTGGCAGAAGCTGGCGCCCGGTATTCTGGAACTGACCGCCGGGTAGGAACCGGCAGGGGCGGTGGGCTCGCACCGCCCCGCCCCCGCCCCCCCGCACAGGGAAGTGACCGGGAGGTGATCGGAAAGTTGCCGCTGTCGCCGGAACGCTTCAGCGTGCCAGGGGAGCCGTTCGCGTCAGCAGCCGATGATCGATTTCACCTCGAGGAAGTCACGCAGGCCGTAAACGCCCGCCTCACGGCCGTTGCCCGAGCGTTTGTAGCCGCCGAAAGGCGCGTCGGCGGCCGGGCTCCACGTATTCACCGCGACGAGGCCGGCGCGCAACCGGCCGACGACAGCGCGCGCCGCGGCGGGATCGCCGGTCACTGCGGCGGACAGGCCGTATTCGGTGTCATTGGCGAGCGCGATGCCTTCGTCGAGCGTGCCGTAAGTGCTGATCGTCGCGACCGGGCCGAAAGTCTCCTCGCGGAAGATGCGCATGCCGGGCGTGACATCGCTCAAAACGGTCGGGCGGACGTAATAGCCGCGATCGACGTTATCGGGCATGCCGGTGCCGCCCTGGATCAGCGTCGCGCCTTCGTCGAGTGCCGACCGGATCAGCGCCTGGATCCTGTCGAACTGGGTCTTGTTGACCACCGGACCGATATGGCGGCCCGCCTCGGCCGGGTCGCCCACCGGCGTATCGGCGAAAAGCTTGCCGGCGAAAGCTTCCACCGCGGCTTTCTGGTCCTGCTGGACGATAAGGCGGGTGGGAGCGATGCAGGTCTGGCCCGAGTTGCCGAGCACGCCCGCCAGCACGCTGCCGAGGTGCTGCTCGATGTCGGCGCCGGGCAGGACCAGATTCGGCCCCTTGCCGCCAAGTTCCTGATGGACGCGCTTGACCGTGGGCGCGGCGGCCTGGGCGACGGCCACGCCGGCGCGAGTCGAGCCGGTGAAGCTGACCATGTCGATGCCGGGGTGCGCGGCGATCGCGGCGCCGACGCCGGCCCCGTCGCCCTGGACGAGATTGAACACGCCCGCAGGCACACCGGCGGCCGCCATGATCTCGGCCAGGATCACCGCATTGGTCGGGCATTCCTCGCTGGGCTTGAGAATCATCGTGTTGCCCGCGGCGATGCAGGGCGCGACCTTGGCGGCGATCTGGTTGATCGGCCAGTTCCACGGGGTGATCATGCCGACGACACCGATCGCTTCATGGACGATCCGGGCGCCCTGCACCTCTTCCTCCCACCGGAAGCCCTTGAGCGCGCGCTGCGAGGATTTGAACTGGCCAAGGCCGGTCGGCGCCTGTGCGAGCATGGCAAAGCCGATCGGTGCGCCCATTTCCTCGCTGATCGCAGCGGCCATGTCATCCATGCGCGCCTTGTAGGCCTCGGCGATACGGTCGAGCAGGGCAAGCCGTTCCTCGATGCTGGTGCGTGCGAAGGCAGGGAAGGCGGCGCGGGCGGCAGCGACTGCGGCATCGACATCGGCGGCAGTGCCGAGCGTGATCGCGGTGCAGGCTTCCTCGGTCGCCGGGTTGATCACCTCATGCCGCGTGCCGCCCCGGCTTTCGACCCACTGGCCGTCTATGTAATGCCGGAGATGTTCGCGCATGATGGCCTGTCCTTTCGCAACGTGTGCCGTCTCTGGCACGGGGGATAGGGGCTGCGCAACCGCAGGCCAGCGCAGCTAAACAGGTTCAGGGTGACGAAGCAGGGACGTAACGGTTCCGATTATCCGCATCCTGCTAGTCCGCGCCCGGCGCGGGGCCGTTCGCGCCGTAGTAGGGGCCTTGTGTCCGCACGCGGATTTCCTCGGGCTGGTCCTCGATGCCCAGCAGGCGTCCGCGCTGCACCGCCGGACGTTCGGCCATTGCCGGGAACCAGCGCGCGACGGCGGGAAAATCGTCGAGGTTCTGGCCGTGCATACGATGATACCAGACCCATCCCCAGCAAGCCATGTCGGCAATGCTGTAGTCCGCGCCGGCCAGCCATTCGTTTGTCCTGAGCCGCTCGTCCAGCACACCGTAGAGCCGCGTGGTTTCGGTGACGAAGCGATCGGCCGAATAGTCATTGCCCGCCGGCGCATAGCGGCGGAAATGATGCGCCTGCCCGGCTATCGGCCCGAGGCCGCCCATCTGCCACATCAGCCAGCCCAGCGCATCGAACCGCGCGCGCCCCGATGGCGCGAGGAAGCGGCCGGTCTTTTCGGCGAGGTAGATCAGAATCGCCCCGGATTCGAACACCGCCAGCGGGCCTTCGGGAGTGTTGTGATCGACGATTGCGGGAATGCGGCCGTTGGGGTTGATGGCAAGGAAATCCGGCTTCTTCTGATCGCCGGCCAGGATATCGACGGGGATCACCCGGTAGGGCAGCCCGCATTCCTCGAGCATGATGCTCGCTTTCCAGGTGTTGGGCGTCGGCGCGTAATAGAGGTCGATCATCAAAAATCCATCGGCAGCTTGATGTGGCGGTGATAGACGCGGTCCCGATGTTCGAGCAGGATCGGGTCGAGCGCGTCGGCCAGTTCGGGCGTCAGGTGCGTGTAGTTCTCGCGCATGAAATCGGGCATCGGGCAAAGGTCGGGCGGCAGCGGCGCGATGAAGCCGGCGAAAGCCGCCCAGTGGAGATCGCAGGCGGAAAGCCGGTCGCCCACGAAATATGCGCAGCCCGCGGCCTGCTGCTTCTTCAACTGCCCTGCCAGCCCCTGCATGATCGAGATCATCCGCCCGGGGCCGCGTGCGATGCTCTCGTCCGATACGCCATAGGTGCGGGCCATGCGGTTCATGTCGTATTTGCCGCCGTCCGAGGGGTTGCGGGTGCTGCCCCGTCCCATCATTTCGAGCCGGCGCGACCAGGCGAACCCGTCCGGGCCGCAGATCTCGGTCGAGATGCCCATCATCAGCGCGCGGTCGATCGGGTCTTCGGGGATAAGCGAAGGGCCGGAGCCCAGGCGCTCGGCCAGCAGCAGGATCTCCAGCCAGGTCGATTGCGGCGGCTCATCGTCATACATCGCGATCGGCGCGTTGCGCATGCCGGTCCATGCGAAAAGCTCTTCGTTCTTTTCCATGGCCAGTTGCTCGACGGGCACGAAATCCACGTTGCGGGCACGCAGGACGTATTTTGCAGCCTCACCCCATGGCCCCGGCATATGTGCCGTCAATACCAGGCGCAGGCCCGGCAGATTCCTGGCTTGCGCCACTGTGAGATACTGCATCCTTCCTCTCTCCGATCCGGGTGAGCGAGCCTGCTGCCGCTTTCACCGCTTGTTGGGCCGAACTTATCGGGATCGCTTG
>JAITWR010000048.1 GCA_031285165.1 Novosphingobium sp. | reverse complement strand
CCACGAGGCGATCGGTCTTGCCGGGCATCTGAAGCTCGGCCGCATGATCGTGCTGTGGGACGACAACCGTATCACGATCGACGGCAGCACCGACCTTTCGACCAGCGAGGACATCCCCGCGCGCTACCGTGCCGCAGGCTGGCATACCGAAGCCTGCGACGGGCATGACGCGGCCGACATCGAGCGCGCGATCGCCGTCGCGCTGGCCGACGACCGCCCCTCGCTGATCGCCTGCCGCACGATCATCGGCAAGGGCGCCCCCAACAAGCAGGGCAGCCATGCCGTACACGGTGCCCCGCTGGGCGCCGACGAGATTGCCGCGGCGCGCGCGGCGCTCGGCTGGACCGCAGCGCCTTTTGAAATCCCCGCCGATATCCTCGCCGACTGGCGCGCGCTCGGGGCGAAAGGCCAGGCGGCCCGTGCCGCGTGGGAAAAGCGGATCGCCGCCGATGCCCGGGGCGCGGAGCTTGCGCGCCGTATGGCGGGCGACCTGCCGGCCGGCGGTGAGGCCGGCAGGGCTTTTGCCGACTGGCTCGGCCAGTCGCAGAAAGTTGCGACCCGCAAGGCCAGCGAGATGGCGCTCGAAGTGCTGACTGCGGCGATACCGGAAATGGTCGGCGGCTCGGCCGATCTCACCGGCTCGAACAACACCAAGGCCAGGGCCACCGCCCCGCTGACGCCCGAAAACTACGCCGGCCGCTATGTCTATTACGGCATCCGTGAATTCGGCATGGCCGCGGCGATGAACGGCATGGCGCTGCACGGCGGCGTCATTCCCTATGGCGGCACGTTCCTGGTGTTTTCCGACTATTGCCGTAACGCGATCCGCCTCTCGGCGCTTCAGCATGCGCGTGTGGTCTATGTGCTCACGCATGATTCGATCGGTCTTGGCGAGGACGGTCCGACGCACCAGCCGGTTGAACACGTCATGGCGCTGCGCATGATCCCGAACCTCGAGGTTTTCCGCCCGGCCGACATCATCGAAACGGCCGAGTGCTGGACTCTCGCGTTGCAGAACGCGGACAGGCCCTCGGTGCTGGCACTGAGCCGCCAGAACCTGCCGCAATTGCGTAATTCGGGTGAGATGCTCTGTGCCAAAGGCGGTTATCTGTTGCAGGGCGCCAGCGCGCCGCGCAGGGCGGTGATCGTTGCCACCGGCTCGGAAGTCGAACTGGCGGTGCAGGTGCAGGGAGCGCTGGAGGCCGAGGGAATCGGAGTCGATGTCGTCTCCATGCCGTCGATGTCGCGCTTTCTCGCGCAGGATGCCGGCTATCGTGCGGCACTGCTCCCGCAGGACATTCTGAAAGTATCGATCGAGGCGGGCGTCACGCTCGGCTGGGAGCGGATCGTCGGGTCGGACGGTTTGACCGTCGGTATCGACACGTTCGGCGCTTCGGCTCCGGCCGAAGTGCTGTTCCCGCATTTCGGCTTCAGTGTCGAGGCGATCGTTCCGAAAATCAAAGCCAAGCTCGGCATCTAACCACGGGCATCTAGCAGGAGTTCTTCATATGGCGACGAAGGTTGCGATCAACGGTTTTGGACGTATCGGGCGCAATGTCGCGCGCGCTATTCTGGAGCGCACCGACCACAGCCTCGAACTGGTTTCGATCAACGACCTGGCCGACGCCAGGGCCAATGCCCGGCTGTTCAAGCACGACAGCGTCCATGGCGCCTTCCCGGGTTCGGTCGAAGTCGACGGCAACGACCTGATCATCGATGGCAGGCGTATCCAGGTGACCGCCGAGCGTGATCCGGCCAGGCTGCCGCACGCCGCCAACGGTGTCGACATCGCGCTCGAATGCACAGGTTTCTTCACCGACCGCAAGGGCGGCCAGGCGCACCTCGATGCCGGTGCCAGGCGCGTGCTGATCTCGGCTCCGGCCAAGGAAGTCGACCTCACCGTCGTTTTCGGCGTCAACCACGACAGGCTGACTGCCGAACACAAGATCGTCTCGAACGCTTCATGCACAACCAACTGCCTCGCGCCTTTCGCCAAAGTGCTGCACGAGGCGATCGGCATCGAGCGCGGCCTGATGACCACGATCCACGCCTATACCAACGACCAGAAGATCCTCGACCAGATCCATGAAGATCCGCGCCGCGCCCGCGCCGCCGGGATGAGCATGATCCCGACCACTACCGGCGCCGCCCGCGCCGTGGGCGAGGTGCTGCCCGAGCTGAAGGGCAAGCTCGACGGTTCGGCGATCCGCGTGCCGACTCCGAACGTCTCGGTCGTCGACCTGACTTTCCAGCCCGGACGCGACACGACCAGGGAAGAAGTCAACGCGCTGCTCCGGGCTGCCGCCGAAGGCCCGCTCAAAGGCGTGCTCGCCTATTCGGAGGAGCCGCTGGTGTCGATCGACTACAACCACGATTCGCACAGCTCGACGATCGATGCTCTCGAAACGGCCGTGATCGACGGCAAGCTGGTCCGCGTTCTGTCGTGGTACGATAACGAGTGGGGCTTCTCGAACCGCATGATCGACACGGCCGGCGCGATCGCCAGGCTGCTCTGAGCCTTTCGGCACAAGCACCTGCGTCCCCGCTTTCGCCG
>JAITWR010000032.1 GCA_031285165.1 Novosphingobium sp. | reverse complement strand
GCCGGCTGCACCTGCATCAACAACAGCTGCGGTGCGGGTCTCGCCTGGGGCAACATGGCCTCACTGCTGAAAGACCTCGGCGGCGGTGTCATCGGCGCGCTGACCACAGCCGATCCGCGTATCGGGGTGGCGCAAGCCGTGATCGATGGTCCTACCATCCGCTACACCGGCGCGCAGAGCACGGCCTGCGCGAGCAATGCCTCGCTGCCCCAGACCGCCTACCGCAATAATCCCACCGCGCTTCAGGGCGATGCTACCAGCTTGTCGGCGTCGAACAGCCTCTTTCAGATGCTCAAAGGCTCACCCGCCGGCGTCGGCAAGGCCGAACAGGTCCGATCCTGCACTGTCACCCGCGAACTGACGCTGAACGCGGTGACTCTCGACGATGTGATCATGCGCACCTCGGGCGGCTATGCCGCGATTCCCTCCGGCCCCGGAAGCGTCTCCTTCCTGATGGGAACGCCCGGCAACAACACTATCAAGGGCGCAAGTTGCTCGATCTTCGAATACCGTATGACGCTGAACGTGGGCGATCCCGATCGCCTGATCTCGGCGAGGCTCTCCCAATATTACTACGACGACTGGCTCCAGATCTATGTCGACGGGCAGCGCGTGCTCTCAGACCCGGCAAGCTGGACCGGCACTGGCCTTCCGCCCGGTCAATGCGAGCGGGACGAGACCTGGTATGGCTATCCCAATCTAGACTTGAAACCATATCTCACCAAGGGAAGCCACGAGATCATGCTGCGCCTCGCCGTCGCGGATGGCGGCGAGCTTTACGCCCGGGTCGACGTTGAGGCCGACCTCAGCTGCACGCCGGTCGAACGCGTCGTCGATCTGTGCGCCGGCACCGCCGCCGATAGTGCCTGCCGGCTGTCGGACGAAACCGTCGATGGCGTCGTAACCTTCCGCAATGGCGTCAACACCGGCCTCAGCCCGCTGCCCCAAAGCCGGCTGTTCCAGAACGGCGCCTGTTCGCTCAGCCTGACGCGGCCATGGTTCGAGCGCAATCGGACCTACCGCTGCACCATCGATACCGGCTCGATGCCCGCGCCCGATCTCAGTCGCGGAGCATACATCATCGACCATTCGACCGAGGCCTTGCTCGCTGACCGGGTGCGGACGTCCGATGGTGGTTCCGCCACATCCACCCGTGCCTTCGCGCTGCCCGATCGCGGCTCGGTCCCAGCCTGCGAGCCCGTCTGCAAGACCCGCGCGCCCAAGGCCAACAGCGATGTCGCGATCGATGGCGTGGTGGGGACAAGGCTGAACACGCCCGTCAGCTACGACACTTTCTATCATGCCTGCACCGCTAACAGCGCGGGCGCCAATGTCTGCCCGCTGGGCCAGGGCGAGGAACTGGTCTCCGATTGCGGCTGCCTCGATGATTTTCCCGAGGCGGTTGTGATGATGCAGACCGTGCGGCTCGGCGGGGCGGACATGATCTGCACTTCGGAGTCCCGCTGATGCGCGCGCGATATTTCCTCCTCGCCGCCGCCCTGCTGGCGGGTAGTGCGCTAGGCTTGCCCGCACCAGTTCTGGCCCAACAGCTCTGCGCCGCTGATGTCAACGGCAATGGCGATGCCGACGATCCCGGAGAAACGGCAAGCTGCCGCCTGACCGGCGCGGGCGAGTGGATGTGCCCGCTTCAGGAAACCGCCTGCGTCACCGACAGCACCGGCGTCCCGCAGTGTCCGCTCGGGCCGCAATATGCCTGTGCCGTCCCGGCAACCGGCGGGCCTGCCACCTGCTCGCCCAATATGTGCGCAGACCTTGCCGCCACGCCGATCGAGGATGAGCCCGTCATCGACGATCCCGGCGTCCCCGCCGACGGCGCGATGGACGCCGACGGCAATTGCATCGGCAATATCGAGATATTCTCAGGGCGCGCCATGCGCTGCCGGCCGCCGGGGCTGAAGACCACCTTTTCCAACTGCTGCAAGGACAAGGGCGAGATCGTCAAGGACGGCATGGGCTCCTCGATCGGCTCGGTCGGCACCAAGATCGCCGTCGCCCAGGGCGTCTTCACCGGCATGAAGGCGGCCTACACCGCGTTCAAAGCCGGCGCGACGGCAGGGGAGGCCGCGAACGCCGGGCTTGGCGCCGTCGTCGGCATCGATCCCACCTCGATCGCCATCAGCCTCGCCATCAACTTCATGATCGAGTTCCTGCTCTCCAGCTGCGACCAACAGGACATGGAAGTGGGCATGCTCAAGGGTTCGGGCATGTGCCACGAGGTCGGCACCTACTGCTCCTCGAAGATCCTCGGTATCTGCATCCAGAAGTCGAAGGGCCAGTGCTGCTTCAACACCAGGCTCGGCCGCATCATGCAGGAACAGGGCCGCCCGCAACTGAAGTCGTTCAACGCTATCGGTTGGGGCACGCCGAAGAACCCCTATTGCCGGGGCTTCACCCCCGAAGAGTTCCAGGCGCTCGATTTCAGCAGGATGGACCTCTCCGAATACTACTCGGAGGTCCAGGCCCGCGCGCAAGGCCAGATTCAGACCGACATGAAGGACAAGATCGATGCTTACATGCAAGTCATCGGCCGATAGCGCGCGCCTGGTCGCGGCGCTGGCGCTGGTGCTCGCCGCGCCCGCCTCGGCGCAGGAGAGGCCGGCCCAGGAAAGACCGGTAGCGAAGGATGCGCCGCCGGCCAACGCCCGCGAGGGCACGGCCGCGCAAGGGAACGCTGCGCTCGAGCGGCTGCAGGACGCGACGGCGGCGCGCAAAGGGGAGGCGCAGGTGCGTGGGCCTATGGCTCTGCCCGTGCCCGATGAGGCGACGCGGCGGCGCGCGTTCGAGGGCTTGCGTAAACGTGCGCCGATGCCCGCTATCGACGCCCGGACCCGTACCGCGCTGGACAAGGGCAAGGAAGCCTTGGCCGCCGAGCGCGAGGCCGCGTCCCGGCGGATCGGCCAGGCGCTGGGGCTCGACGCGCCGGACATGGCGGCGGTCGCCGGCATCACCGCGCCGCCCGCTGCCAAGGGCTGGGTGCCGGTGCTGTTCGCCTCGTCCTCGATGCCGCTGACGACGCTCAGGACCTATGCGGCGCAGCTGGAGCGGGCTCATGGCGTCATCGCTTTCCGGGGCATGCCCGGCGGAATGCGCAAGGTCGAGCCGATGGCGAAGCTGACGGCGCAGGTGCTGCGGCTCGATCCGGGCTGCGAAGGCCCGGCCTGCGCCATGCGCGATGTCCAGGTCATCGTCGATCCGCTGGTCTTCCGCCAGCACGGTGTCACCCGCGTGCCGGCGCTGGCCATGATCCCGGGCGATCCCACGCAACCCTATTGCGAGCGCGACGATGAAAGCCCGCGCGCGGCCCACGTCGTCTACGGCGACGCCGCGCTCTCCGGACTGTTCGAAGAATATGCCCGCCTCGGCGGCGGAAAGGAGGTCAGCGATGCTCAGGCTCGCCTGTCGCGCCGGTAAGGCGCTGTGGTCCGGGACGAAGGAGCTGCCCCTGCGGGCGGCGGTGGCGCTTG
>JAITWR010000193.1 GCA_031285165.1 Novosphingobium sp. | reverse complement strand
GCGCGGTGTTTGCCTGACAGTCCCCTCCCCCGGCCCCTCCGTGCAAGGGGAGGGGGGGCAGTGTTTGCCTGCGGCGTTGCCGGCCGCTTGCGCGCACCTGGCCTTTTACCCGCATCGTCATCCCGATGACCCGCTTCGTCACCCTGATGACCCACTTCGTCACCCTGATTACCCGCACCGTCACCCTGAACTTGTTTCAGGGTCCATCGGGCAGTCTGCCCCTGCTGCCGCCGGGTTGGCGGAGGGATGGACCCTGAAACAAGTTCAGGGTGACGGGTGTGTTCAGAGTGACGGGTTTGTTCAGGGTGACGGGTTCGGGACGCGGGGTTTGTCGGGCAGGCGCGGCGTTTGCCTGCCCCCCTCCCCCAACCCCCTCCCGCAAGGGGAGGGGGCTGCAACGGCGCGGCGGGCAGACGCTGGCCCCCCTCCCCTGAAGGGGAGGGGCTATGCCGTGTTTGCCGGGCGGGCATCGTGTCTGGCGATCGGCCTGAGCCTGTTCCTGGCCGGCCATGCCACCCGCGCCGATGCGGCGGCGGGTGCGGCCGATGCGGCAGTGGGTTACGGGGCCGAAGCGGGCGCCGGGGCGAGTGCCGGGGCCGGGGCCGTGTTTCCCGACAGCCGCCCGCAGCCGCCGCCGCCGCGCCGGCCCGAGCCGGCGGAGCCGCCCGCAGCGGTGCCCGCAGCGGCGGACCCGGCCGCTCCCCCCGCGCCGCAGCCGGATGCCGCGCACGAGGCCGACAAGCCTTCCGACGTGGCCGCGCTGACGCCCTATGGCATCGCCAACCTGCTGGCATCGGACCGGATCGGCCGCAGTTCCGGTGCCGAGGACCGGCCGACCTCTCCGGGGGCAGTGGCGGCCGAGTTGCTGTTGCAGGCCGTGGTCAACGGCACGCGGACGGACAGCCTGATTTTCGTGGAAGTGCACCAGGACGGCAGCCTTTCCGCCACGGCGCAATCGCTGCGCGATATCCGCATCCTGATCGATCCCACGGTGCCGGACGATGCCAAAGTGCCGCTGGCATCGCTGGCCGGGGTATCCGCGCAATACGATGCGCAGGATCAATCGCTGGCGCTGTCGGTGCCCGATGCCATGCTGAAGACGTTCCGGGTGGACGTGCAGCCGCCCGTGCCCGCGCCGGATTTCGCCGCGATCCACTCATCGCCCGGCGTGGTGCTGAACTATGGCGTCTATGGCTATACCTATCAGGGGCGCACGCAGTTTTCCGGCGATGTCGATCTGGTGCTGATGTCGAAATACGGCGTGTTTTCCACGACCGGGGTGTGGCACACGGGCGGCGGCACGCCCGCGTTCGTGCGGCTGGCATCGACCTGGCGGCTGGTCGATCCGGTGCATATCCGATCCTATACCGCCGGCGATTTCGTTTCCAACGCGATCTATGGCGCCAGCAGCGTGCGGCTGGGCGGCATCCAGTTCGCCAGCGCATTCGACCAGCGGCCCGATCTGGTGATCACCCCGCTGCCGCAATTCGCCGGATCGGCGGCGCTGCCTTCCACGGTGGACCTCTATCTGAACGATCGCAGGCTGATCAGCACGCAGGTGCCATCCGGCCCGTTCGACCTGATCGGATCGCGGATCAGTTCGGGCGGCGCCTATCGCATGGTCACGACCGACATGGCCGGGCGGGTGATCGAAATAAACCGCAATTTCTATTACGCCCCCGGCCAGTTGGCGCGGGGCGTGCTGCAATTTTCCATCGATCTGGGCGCGCCCCGGCGCAATTTCGGCATACGATCGTTCGATTACGACAATACCCTGTTCGCGTCCGGCTCGTTCCGTTACGGCCTGACCAATACCACCACCGTACAGGGCAATGTGGAAGCGGCGGCCGACGGGCTGGTGACAGTGGGCGGCGGCATATTGCAAGCGATCGGCGGCCGGCTGGCGCTGACCGCCACGGCTTCCGGCAGCCACTATGACGGGCAGACCGGATGGCGCCTGTCCGCCCGCGCGCAGACCCGCATCGGCAGCGACATCACGCTCTATGCCTCTACCCAGCGGACCAGCGACGACTATGTCGATCTGGCCCGGCTGGCCAGCCTGAGAGAGTGGAAGCGCAGCGGCATCGTTACCGGCGATCCGTGGATGGTGACTTCCACCTATGCCCGGGCCATCGATTCCGGCGGCATATCGTACCGCCCGTGGTTCGACCGGATGAGCTCCATCGGTTTCAGCTACAGCCGCATGGTGGCCCGCGATTCCAGCGCGCGCACGGCATCGCTGACATACCACCGCCGCCTGACCAGCCGCATCGACCTGACCGCCAACGGCTATCGTTCATGGCGCGACACGGCGGCTTACGGACGCGAGCGGGAAACGGCGGGCTTCCTGAACCTGAACATCCGGCTGGGCGGCAATCTGCAAGGCTTTGTCGGGGTCGATGCGCGGCAGGGCGAAACCAGCTATACCACCCAGCTTTCCAACAGCCCCGACAGCGCCCGGCAGGGCGCGTTCTCGTGGCAGGTCAGCCGGCGGCAGGTGATCGAAAGCGGCGCCGCGCAATACAGCGCCGCGGCCAGCTATCTGCTGCCGCAGATGGCCGTGGCCGGGGGCATTTCCGTGGCCAACGGCACCGTCTATGCCTCGGCCCAGGCGCAGGGATCGCTCGTGCTGATGGACGGCCGCCTGTTCGCCGCCAACCGCGTGGGCGATGCCTTTGCCGTGATCGAAGGCGCGGGGCCGCATGTCGACGTGCTGCGCGACGGCGGGGTCATCGCCCGCACCAACGGCAACGGCGATGCCTTCCTGCCCAACCTGACCCCCTATACCCGCCACCGCATCACGGTGGACCCCACCAACCTGCCCGACGACTGGAGCCTGCCCGAAACCGAGCTGACCGCCACCGCCGCATACCGCCAGGGTACGATCGTGCGCTTTGCCGCCGCGCCAAGCTACAGCGCCCTGCTGATCCTGCACGATGCCAAAGGCGTGCCGCTGCCGATGGGGCGGATCGTCACGATCGACAACGGGCAGACCGGCTCTGTCGCCCGCGACGGCGAAGCCTATGTGATGGGCCTCAAGCCGCACAACAGCCTGACCGTCGATCTGGGAGCGGACGGCACTTGCAGCGCCAGCTTCGATTACGATCCCAAAGGCCCGCCCCAGCCCAGGATCGGCCCGATCATATGCCGGTGAGGCCCGCAGCGATGGAGCGCGAAACCATGATGTGCTATTGCCGCCGCAAGGGGCCGGTTCCGGCAAGGGTGCTGCTGCCTGCCCTGTGGCTGGCCTGCATGGTGGTGCTGGCCGCCGCGGCCCTGCTGCCCGCGCCGGCCAGGGCGCAAACGCCGCCGCCCTATTGCGATATCCGCTCCAATTTCATCTCGCTGACTGTCGACGGCATAATGAGCACTACGCCGAACAAGGCGAACCTGACGGGCAATTCGCTGTTCACCGTGACCTGTTCCAATCTCACGACTCCGGCGGCGACGATCACGGTGCAGCCCACCAATCCCGTCTCGGGCACGGTCGGCGAGCTGAAATCCGGGTCGAACGTGCTGCACTACCAGCTTTGCCAGAACAGCCCTTACGACAATTGCACGACAACGGCCTTTACCGCGCCGGGCTTCGCCACGCTGCAGAATATCACTCTGGCGCCCGATTATGAATTCAGCTTCATCCCGGTCATCCCCGTCGGTGAAACGGCGATCCTCGGCGGCGCCTATCAGGGGGCCTATCAGGACCGGCTGACCGTGACCGTGAGTTCCGACGACGGAGTGTGGACCCAGCAGATCCTGCTGACGGCCACTGCCGCCTCGGTCTGCCATTTCGGCAGCACCGAAGGCACCGCCACGCCCACTTACAAGCTCCACTTCCCGCTGGCATCGGGCACGACGACGGCGCTCACCGATGCCTATACCACGATCGAGGTCACCTGTTCGGCCGGTGTCACCTATGACGTCACCGCCGATGACGGCCTGCACCCCGTGTCCGGTTCCCGGCAGATGAAAAAGGTGGACGCTCCCGGCACTTACCTGAACTATCAGCTCTATCAGGATGCCGGTCGCACGACTGTCTGGGGCGGCTGGCCGAACAGCATCGTGGGCGGCACTGCCATCAGCAAGCCCTCCGTCGCCGGAACCACGGAAACCATCCAGATTTTCGGCCGCGTTCCGGCGGGGCAGGCTCTGACGGCAGGCAGCTACCGGGATATCGTGACACTGGAAGTGAGAGTCCCATGATGCCGCATGTGCAACAGCCCGAAAGCAGGCCGATGTCTGCCAGACGCTTTATCAGCCCGGTGCTCGCCGCTTTCCTGCTGGCCCAGGCGCAGCCCTGTCTGGCCCAGGCCGTATCGGCCTCGGCCAATACCGCCACTCTCGAAGTCAGCGCGACCAGCTCCGAAACGTGCGGCTTTTTCGGCCAGTCAACCACCGCCGCCAACCTGACCGGAGGCGGCCTCCCCCACCTCGGCCGGCTGGATTTCGGCACGCACGCGGCAGGCGATACCGTGACGGCGCCGGTGACCATGTCTTTCACGGTGGTCTGCAACACCAGCCAGCCGAACATAGGCTTTGCCCTCAGCGAAGGGCTCCATCCCACCTGCTGGGACGACCCGCTCAACCCGACGCCCGCGGCGCCCAATTCCTGCTTCGACCAGACATGGGCCATGCAGAACGAGAGCAATTCGAACGCAAGAATCCCCTATACCATCGGCATAAAGTCTGGAAGCTTCCTCGACGTGCCCCCGGGAAGCTCGGTGGAGGGGGAAAGCATCGTCACGATCAACCCGCAGCCAGTGGGCGAAATGACGTGTCAGCTCAACACAGGAAGGCCCATAGCCATACCTGCCGGTGAGCCTATCGATGTCACGCTGATCGCCCGACTGTTCCACCAGACCCTCGATGCGGGACTCCCCGGCGGAGTGTACAGTGACACCGTCACTATCGGCCTCTGCGTCATCTGAACCGGCCCCGCCGCCCGGCCGGAAACCCGCGCGGTTTTTCCCCGGCCATGCGATTGCCCGCTTGCCACTCCGCCAAACCGCCACTATAGGCCCGCTCCTGCCTCACGGCCGCCCGTCCCCCCGACAGCGGCCGCGATCGGTCGGGGAGT
>JAITWR010000055.1 GCA_031285165.1 Novosphingobium sp. | reverse complement strand
TCACCCTGCTTCGTCACCCTGAACTTGTTTCAGGGTCCCTCGGGCGTTTTGCACCTGCCCGCGCAGGTGTTGGCGGCACCAGGGACCCTGAAACAAGTTCAGGGTGACGATGAAGGGGGGCGGGGCGAGTGGTGCCGAAGTCTCCCGGTTCACCAGCAGCCGTTTCAACCAAAAGTTGAGAAAATAATTTTTGTTTGCAACGACTTAATCGTCTGCTATGGCTCGACCCCAGCCCGTAAAAGAGGAGCATCTACAATGGTCGAAGGCCGCATCATCCGTGTAATTAAACCACGCCCGACCGGGCCTGACGCCGAGTGGTATGAAATTGAGACCGTCCATAACGGCAAGGCGCATCGGGACAGCAAGGGTGGCTACGGTACGGAGGACAAGGCACGCAAAGCTGCGGCAGAGCTATGCGATTGGGTCGATCCCGACCTGTACTGAGGAATGCCGTTGAGCCCGCCCCCGATTAACTCCGCTTGCTTTCGCGGTGAAAACGGGGTGCCGACGGCAGCAGGCGCACTTGGCCTGGGTCCGTGGGGTGAAAGCGGAGGCTTTCAGCAATATATCGCACGTCCGGCCCCTGGGGCATCGCGGCGCTGTGCGGCGGCGGACCCGGGCTTCGAGAAAACTCCGCTCCTCCCCGCTCAGGACGAGCAAATCCGCCTTCCTGCCCGCCATCGCGCCCATCTTTGCCCTTCCGGCAAAGACATATACAATGACGCCTGCTTCAGTTTCAGATGACCAGGGAATTTTTATGGCAGGACGCTTTTTCGATGAATGGACCGTGGGTGACAGGATCGTCCACCAGCCCGGCCGCACGGTGACCGAGACCGACAACCTGATGTTTTCGGCGATGACGCACAACATGCAGCCGCTGCATCTCGATGCCGAGATGGCGAAGGCATCGGAATTCGGCCGGATTCTGGTGAATTCCTGCTTTACTTTCAGCCTTGCGGTCGGGCTGTCGATTGCCGACACGACTGTCGGCACGCTCGTTGCCAATCTTGGCTTCGACAAGGTCGTGACGCCCCGGCCCACGTTCATCGGCGACACGCTGACCTGTTCGACCGAAGTGGTGGAAATGCGCGAATCCGGGTCGCGGCCCGGGCAGGGCATCCTGACTTTCCGGCACGAGCTGACCAACCAGCGCGGCGAAATCGCGCTGTCGTGCCTGCGCACCGTGCTGCTGAAGAAGAAACCGGCCTGAATCTTTTCGCCTTGCCTTGCCCGCCGGGGGCGGCAGGATGGGCGGGAAGGAGAGACACAGCATGACCGATCCCGTCGCGGTGGAATATGCGATCCGCCAGTTGCATGCGCGCTATGCCGATGCCCTGTGGCGCAAGGATCCGGACAGCTTTGCGGCGCTGTTCGCGCGCGATGCCGAATGGAAAGTCGCCGGCATGCACATGCGCGGGCGTGAGGAGATCCGCACCACCTTTGCGCGCTTCATGCAGCACACCGGCCGCACGCTGATGACCTTCCGCTCACCGATCGTCGATCTGGTCGACGGCGTGCCGACTGCGCGCACTTACGTTACCGAGCACAACAGGTTCGCCGATGGCCAGAGCGCCGACACGATCGGCATCTATTACGAGCGCTTCGTGCAGGAAGACGGCGCCTGGCGGTTCCACTTCCGGCACTGGAACCTCTATTACATCGGCCCGCCCGATCTGACCGCGCGCTTCTACGATGTGCGCGAATACGGTCCGCCGCCGGGCTTCCCCGGACCGGACGACCCGACGACGGTGCGGACGGATTTCCTGTTCACCGATGCCGCAGGGACTGCTTCGGCCATGCCATAGAGCATCGTGCGCAAAAAACGATGCGATAACAAGAATCTGGAGCAAGATGCGTGATTCACAAATCACGCATCTTGCTCCAGTTGTCTGCCCTGTTGATTTTGCAGCACTCATTCCCGTTCGTGTCGTGCCCTTCGCCATGCCCGGGATAAATTTCGGCCTGAAGCGCATGGACGCAGAATCCGCTTTCCTACACGGGCCGGAAGCGCAAAACAGGCCGGGCTCTTTCTCACCGTTGAAGCCATTGATTATCAGCCGTATTTCCGGCCGCGGCAAAAAGTTCGCCGTGGCCGCTATGGGCGAAGTTTGTGAAGATCGGAAAGCCTGTCCGCAGGGCTCGACACGAACGGAGAAAAGCGATTTCATCTGAACCGGCCAGGCCCCGGCCGGCATGGTTTCCCCCCTGTCCGCGGAACGGATGAGGCAGGAGGGAGCGTCAATCCCGCTTTCTGGCGAAGAACTCGGCCGCCGATTGCGTGTCGAGGTATTCCTTCACCCGCCACACTTTCCCGTCGCGGAAAGTGAACAGGTAGTGGTACATATTGGTATAGACCCGCCCGTCCGGCAATGTGCCTCTGGTCTGCGCTTCCACCGCCACGCGGTCGCCCTCGGCGGTCACATCGCCGAACGTGGTTTCCACCCCGCCGACGAAGATGCTCGGCGTTGCCATGTAGGCGCAGATCTCGTCGCGGCTCTTTTCGCCGCAATAGTCGAACAGGTGCGGCTTCCCCAGCGTCCAGTAGGTCGCTTCGGGGTGCATCAGCGCGGCGAAGGCGGCGCCGTCATGCTTGCCCGAGGCTTCGAGCAGGCGAAGCGCGGCGCGCTTGTTGGCTTCGGTATCCAGGGGCTCTCTCCGGCTGGCTGGTTTTCCCGGTCATGGCATGTGCCGGCACCCGGAAACAGGCGGGTCCGGCGCATGGGCGCCGGACCCTGTCCCGTCAGTATCTGAAAGTCGCTTGCAGCGCCACGGTGCGCGGCTCGGTCGGCGTGCCGATGATGTCCGACAGCGCGGCGCAGCCGGAGCCCTGGAAGGCGGCCGTGCAGCCCGGCAGGGTGGTGGTGCCCTTGCCGTTGCCGGTGCCGGTGCGGTCGACGCCGTTGATCAGGTTGCGCTTGTCGGTCAGGTTGCGGCCGATCACCGCGAATTCCCAGCGCTTGTCCCCGGTGAACAGCCGCAGCGTCGCATCGAGCTTGGCATAGGCGTTCTGATAGGCGAGCGGCTGGTAATTGGTGCCGTATTCGTAGCCGCTCGAATAGGAGCCGTCGATCGAGAGCCCGAGCATGAGCCCGGCGGATACCGGCGTTTCATAATAGCCGCCGAAAGTCGCGGCGAAGACCGGCGCCTTGCGCAGCCGTTTGCCGGACAGATCCTGCGCGGTGAAAATGCCGGTGGCGGTGTTCTGGATCAGGTTGCAGCCCAGTGCCTGCGTCTGGCCCTGGTAGCAGTCGGCATTGTTGAACGTGCGGAACCGGGCGTCGTTGTAGGCCGCCGTCGCGTGCAGGTTGAGTCCGGGGACCGCGTTCGGGCTGTAGCGCAGTTCGCCCTCGATGCCGCGGACGCGCGCCGTGCCCGCATTTTGCAGGCGGAAGGCGCGGCTGATCGTGTCGAAGACCGAAACCTGGAAGCCGCTGTAATCGTACCAGTAGCCGGTCAGGTTGAAAGTCACCTGCCGGTCGGCGAAGCGTGATTTGAGGCCGATCTCGCCGCCTTTGACATGCTCGGGCAGGAAGGTCTGGCCGCGCGCCGGATTGCCGACGATCGCACCTCCGGTATAGCCCGCGTCGAAGCCGCCCGATTTGAAGCCTTCCTTGTAGGAGGCGAACAGCATCATGTCCGGCGCCGGTTTCCAGGTCAGCGTGATTTCGGGCGAGAAGTCGTTGTAGGACAGGCGCGTGCTGCCGTAGAGCGGGTTTCCGGTAACGTCGACCGGCGTGCCATAGACGTTGCCCGGCGCCAGGATCACGGTGTAGTCGAGCAGGTTCTTGACCTCGTGCGTGTAGCGGCCGCCGACGGTAAGCTCGACCTTGTCGACCGGGCGGAACATCAACTGCCCGAATGCCGAATAGCTTTTCTGTTCCTGGTTCGTCGATTCGATCGGCAGGCGGGTGTTCGCCGGCGCGAACGGGTCCGTGACGGTGGTGCCGAACGGCTGCCCGATCATCGTCAGCGTGTAGAGCTTGCGGTTTTCATAGAAGCCGCCGATCAGGAAATCGACCGGGCCATCGAAGCTCGATGCCAGGCGCAGTTCCTGGCTGACCTGCTCATTGCGGAAATCCACGGCGAAGACGTTGTTGCTGTAAGGCCCGTAGCCGCCGTTCGAAGTCCCTTCCTCGCTGACCCGGTAGTAGCCGGTGACCGAGGTGAGCTTGAGCGTGTCGGAAACATTCCAGTCGATCTGGCCGCTCAACAGCGTCTGCGTATTGTTGCGGCTGCCGTTCGGGTTGTCGAGAGTGTCGCTCATGGCCATCGACGAGGGCAGGATCTGCGATATGAGGATTCTGCCGTCGTTGCGGCAGTTGTCCGGCCCCTCGCCGGGGCGTTGCGGCGTGCCGTAGGGACAGGCGGTGATGTCGCTGAACTGCGAGGCGCCGCCGACCATGTCGGTGTCGGTGAACGTCGCCTTGAGCCGCACCGAGACGCGGTCCGATGGCTTCCATACCAGCGTGCCGCGGACGAACAGCTCTTTCTGGTCGGGGAAGCGGCCGATATCCATCGGGATCACGCCGGGCACGTCGGGCGTGACGATCCTGATATAGCCGTTCATGTCCGAATAGCGCGCGGAAAGGCGCAGGCCCACCGTGTCGGACAGCGGTGTCGAGAACATGCCCTCGACGTATTTCTCGCGCGCGGTGAATTCGTAGCCGGCGCGGGCGAGGGCTTCCATCCTGTCGCCGGGGTCGGCCGTGGTCAGCGAGATGATGCCGCCCGGGCTGTTCTTGCCGAAGAACAGCGCCTGCGGGCCGCGCAGCACTTCGATCTGCTGGAGGTCCATCTGTGCCGCGCGCAGGATCTGGGCCGAACTGATCGGCACGCCGTCGACGTTGGACGACACTGCCTGGTCGATGAAGGCCATGGAATCACCCGAGCCGATGCCGCGCAGCGAGATCGTGCCGCCCATCGCGCCGCTCGACTGGCCGGTGAACAGGCCGGGGGTCAGCGACTGGATGGAAGCGACGCCCGTGACGCCGTAACGGTCGAGCAGGGCGCTGTTGAGCACGGTGATCGGAACCGGCGCCGCTTGCGCGGTTTCCTGCCGGCGGCGCGCGGTGACGATGATGTCGCCCTCACCGGCGGTTTCGTTCGCCCCGGCCTCTGCGCCGGTCGCTTCCTGCGCCAGAGCGGACGTGGCGGCGCTGCCTGCCGTCGCCAGCAAGGCACAGCCTCCCAGCAACCAGATACTGCTTTTCATTGTACCTTCTCCTTCCTGGGTTGTGGTTTCTAGGCCGCTGCTCTGGACTGTCGCCTCGTTGGTAAACCACGAGCTCATGGGATTGCCACCGTACACGACCGATCCCTTGGGCATTGTCGTCATTGCGAAATCGTCAACGGCATATCCGCCGGTGACTTGCGCCTCTCTCGCAGCAAACGCCCCAAAATTGCTGGACTGCCGTGCCGCTTGGCTTTCAGCGATGTTCGCCAGAACGGTTGAGCGAACACCTGCGCTCTCTGCTATAAGCGTAATGGCGAGTGTAGAGCCTCAAGGGGGAGGCCCCCTTGGGGAGAGTCACACTGCCTTCAATCACCTGCATCAAATGGCCTTTATCTGTCAGAGAATGAGTACACCCTTCGAGCAAGGTAACCCCAAGAGCAAAGAATGCATCCCTCGTCGTCACCGGCCCTTTGTCATGAATTCAGGATGGTTCTTGCAATAATAATCCAGATAACCCCCGATTATTCTGCGGCACGCAATCTCCCTACCCCGCCACCCTGCACAATTCCGCCGGGGAGGAGCGTTCGATCATGCCGTAGGTCGATTGTCCGTCCCAGGTGTATTTCACCCCGCTCTGCTGGTTGTTCATCCCGTTCACGCCGGGGTTGCCCATGTGAAAGGTCGCCAGCGTGGTGACGCCCTCGATCCGGGTGGTGCCCAGTTCGGATTCCAGCTCGACCGAAACGTCGTCTCCCTCCGGCATGATATTGCGCAGGAAGGGAATCTTCGTCGCCCGCGCGCGGTGCATCCGGCCGTCCTGGTAGATATAACCGTCGTTATAGGTCGATCCGTCCTCACGCGGGGGATAGGCGCAGAAGCCGAAAGCGCGGCCATCGGGGAAAACCGCGGCCTGCCAGCAATGGCCGCGGAAAGCGCCCATCGGCCGCACGCTCTGGCGGTGGATGCGGTTGCCCACCGCCCTGAAGCTGCGCGTGCTGCCGTCGATCGTCAGTTCGCCCTCGCCGCGGAACGTCTGTTCCACCCGCCAGCCATAGCCCATCAGGCCCGCGTCGATCCGCTCCGCCTCGGTCATGCCGGCCAGTTTTTCGGGACGCAGATCCTGGGTCCAGCCGGGAGCCGCCATCGTCAGCTCGACATCGAACTTCAGCGGCGTGCGGCGCAGCGCGGGATCGATTTCGGTATCGGCATAGACGCGGAACCGGTTCGCGATCTGCTGCTCGATGCGGCCGTCATAAGCCTCGTCGTCGAAACGCACGCGCCATTTGCGGAAAGGCTCCAGACATTCGAACGACAGCCCGCCCGCGCCCAGCACGCCCTTGTCGGAAGGAAGCGTCGGCGCGCGCTTGCTGGCCCGCAGGATGCGGCCGCCGGCGAAAGCGAAATTGGCGTCGTAGCGGTGGTTCTCCCAGACCGCGCCCTGCGCTTCCAGGCCGATGCGCGGGAAAGCGAAAGCCCCGTTCTCCTCGAACAGCCAGATCGACGCGCTCTCGCGCATCTCGGGATCTTCCGGCTTGCCCGGCAGCAGCGCCCCGTCCAGTTCGGGCTCGAGCCCGCCACACCAATCATCCGATATCATTTCCGCTCATCCCTCCTTGTACAACCGGCCTGGTTCAAGTGGCCGGGTTCAACTGGCTGGCCCAGCTCGACCGTTCGACCATGCCGTAAGCGGTCTGGCCGTCCCAGGTATATTTCGCGCCGCCCTGGTTCAGGGCGAAGCCCGGCATTTCGGCAATGCCGTGCTTGAACGTGTTGAGCCCGCCGACCGCCGCGATCCGCGTGGTGCCCAGCGCGGATTTAAGTTCGAGCGACATATCCTCGCCGCTCACCTGCATGCCCTTGAGCCAGGGGATTTTCGTGGCGGTGGCCGGATACCATTGGCCGTCCTGGTAGATATAGCCCTCGTTATAGGTCGATCCGTCCTCGGCGGGCGGATAGGCGATATAGCCGAAAGCCCGGCCATCGGGAAACACCGCGGCCTGCCAGCAGTGGCCGCGGAAAGCATCCAGCGGCCGCACGCTCTGGCGGTGGATGCGATTGCCGACAGCGTTGAACCGGCGCTCCCTGCCGTCGAGCCACAGCGTGCCCCGGGCGCGGAACAGGTGTTCCATACGATAGCCGAAGCCCATCAGGCCGGCGTCGGTGCGCTCACGCCCGGTCATCCTGGCCAGCGCCTCGGGCGTGTTGTCCTGCACCCAGGCGGGAGTGACCATCGTGATGTCGAGTTCATAGCGCAGGCTGGTGCGCTTGCCGGGATCGACCGTGCCGGCGATCATGTCGGCCGTGGTGGTGTCGATCGGATTGCCTTCGTAGGTGACGCGCCATTCGCGGTAGGGCTCGACACACCGGAAAGCGAAGCCGCCCGCCCCCAGGATCGCCGCCCGCCCGTCGGGGGCGATCGGCGAATGGGTCTTGCCGTCCATTTTCACCTCGAACAGCGCACGGCCGTCGGCAAAGGCGAAATTGCAATCGTAGCGGTGCGTGTCCCAGACCGCGCCGACCGCCTCGATGCCGTTGCGCGGGAAAGCGAATTCGCCGTTTTCCTCATAGACCCAGACCGAGGCGCTTTCGCGCATGTCCGGATCTTCCGGCCGTTCGGTCAGCATATAGTCGTAATGCTCGGCCAATCCGCCGCGCCATGCCGCTTCGTCCATCTCGCTCTCCCGGTGGAATCGTTGTGAAAAGCCCCGCCAGCATGACCGCTCCGCATCCCGGCGCAAGCAGGATATGCGACGCCGAGGCGATGTCCGGTGATTCCTCCCCGTTTGGCCAACCTGCCGGCCGAACGGGGAGGGTATCGCTCAGAAGTCCAGCCGCAGTTCGCCGCCCAACATGCGCGGCAGGCCGGGGTTGACGACATTGGTGCTGCCGCCCGCTGCGGCGGCATTGCCGCCCAGCCAGTAGCGCTTGTTGAACAGGTTGCGCGCAAAGAGTGCGGCGGACAGCTTCGTCCCCATGATCTCCGACCAGGTCAGCCGCGCGTTGACCAGCGTATAGCCCGGCAGCATGGTATTGGGCGAAACCGAGCCGGCAGTGTTCGAGAAGGCCATCCTGGTCTGGCCATAGAAGTCGCCGCGCAGCGTCAGCCGGCCGGCATCGCCGATCTGCGTGCCCGCCTCGGCATAGATCGTGCCGCTCCACTCGGGCACGTCGGCAAAGGGGCCGTACGTGACATCGGTGCCGAGCAGGTTGACCGTGCTGCGGGTATAGCGCGCGTGGGTATAACTGGCCGAAGCGCCGATCTGGATGCCCCCGGCCGGGCGCACGCTGAAATCCATCTCGACGCCGGTGATCTGCGCCCTGGGCACGTTCACCGTCAGCAGCGAGACGCCCGCCGGCGTCAGGATATAGGCCGCGCGCTGGATGTTCTTGACCCACTGGTTGTAAACGGCCGCGTTGAACGTCACCGGCACACCCAGGCTGTTGCCCGAATACTTGATGCCGCCTTCGATGTCCTGGGTCGTCTCGGGCAGGAACAGGTTGCCGCCGTCCGCCGCAGTGACCGGCGCGGGGAAGACCGAATAGTTGAACCCGCCCGAACGCCAGCTTCCGCGCGTCGCCACATAAAGCATCAGTTCCGGCGTCGCCTGATAGTCGAGGCTGAAAGTCCAGCTCGGCTTGCTTGCCCTGGCGACCTCGTCGGGGATCGTCGGCAGGAACAGGAACCACAGCGCGTCGGGGAGCTGGCGCATCCTGGTCTTGTCCCAGGTATAGCGGAAGCCGCCGGTCACACTCAGCCGGTCGGTCGCCTTGAAAGTGGCCTGGGCGAAGCCCGCGAGGGAAGTCGTCCAGGTGCGCGCGGTATAGACGAAGCGGAACGGTGCCTGGATCGGCTGGAAATTGGCGGAATCGAGCGGCGAAACCACCGTGTCGCGCTGGTTCAGATAGTAAAAGCCGACAACGAAATCGAGCCGGTTGTCGAGCGCCTTGCCCTGAAGCTGCAACTCGTCCGAAAACTGCCGCGTGTTGAGCGTGAACAGCCCCAGCGGGGCCGCCTTGATCGCATCGGCGGTCAGTTCGCCCTGATTCTCGAAGAAATGATAGGGCGAGCCGTCATAATCGTAACCGTCGGCCGATTTCGCCAGGTTGTAGCCGAAGATGTTCTTCAGCATCAGGCCGGAGCCCAGATCCAGCGAGGTCGTGTTGATGACGAAAGTATTGCTCGCCTCGTGCGCCGGCGGATAGCTCGCCAGACTCTGCCACGGCCCCAGCTTGCGTTGCAGGGCAATCGCGGAATCGAGCCCGCCCTGATAGACCGCCGGATGCGCCGCAAGGTATTGGGCGAACACCGGGTTCGCCGCCGCACTGAGCGCGCAGGACGCGGCATCGACAAGGCCCTGCGCCGATGAGCCGCAAGAGTTGGTCGACCACAGCTCGTAAGGCGTATTGGTGCCCTTCTCGTCGGTATATTGGACGACGGTGGTGTTGGTCAGGCCCGGCATCGGCGTCAGTTTGAGCGTGCCGCGAATCGACTTCTGATCGAGGTCGCCGTACTTCTGGCCGGTGAAGTAATCGCGCACGAAAGCGCCGCCGCCGGTATAGCTGCCGGCAATGCGCAGTCTGGCGGCATCGCCCAGCGGCAGGTTCACCGCCCCCTGGATGTTGCGCGCGTCATAGCTGCCGTAGCGGCCCGAGACATAGCCGCCGAACGTGTCGGTCGGCCGGGCGGTGGAGTAGAGTACCGCGCCGCCCGTGGCATTGCGGCCGAACAGCGTGCCCTGCGGCCCCTTGAGCACCTGGATGGCGCTCATGTCGTAGAAGGTCGAGGCATTGTGCGTAACGATCTGCACCTCGTTGATATAGGGCAGCACGCTCGGCGGCGAGTTCGAGAAAGTGTCGACGCTCTGGCCGCGAATCACGTAGTTGAATGCGTGGACGCCGCCGTTCTGGCGGATGATCAGGCCCGGCACTGCGGATTGCAGGTCGTTCTCGTTGAAAATCGCGCGACTGGCGAGGTCGTCGCCACCGATCGCGGTGATCGAGATCGGAACCTTCTCGATGTTTTCCGCGCGGCGGCGAGCGGTGACGATGATCTCGTTTCTGTCGGCGGCCCCGCCGATCATGGTTTCCTCGTCGTTGACCTGGGCATGGGCCGCGGGCGCCAGCCCCAGCGCAGTCCCCACCAGCAGCGCGGCGGTGAACATGGTCCTCATCTCTTTTCCTCCTGTTTCATCACGGCCCTGCTTTTGACTGTTCTGGAACCGGATGCAGATAAGCGAAACCGCCTCGTCATTCGCCCCCCGCAAAACCGGGGGGGCCCGTCGCGGGCAATTTGTGGTAAAAAG
>JAITWR010000016.1 GCA_031285165.1 Novosphingobium sp. | reverse complement strand
GAGGTGACGCTGCGCGCGGGCGATTGCATCGTCGATCGCGGTGTGATCCATGGCTGGCGCAACGACGGAGCCGAACCGGCGGTCTATGCTTCGGTCACCATTCCCGCGCAGCCGGTGGGACAAGGACGCACCGTATGAAAATGCCGGAATCGCTGCGGCGGCATGCGCGACATTCGCGCTTTTGCGGATTTTGCATCGGACTCTCGCAAAAAGGAAAGACCCTATGAGCAATGGCCCCCGGCGCGTGATCGCGGGCCTCGATGCCGCCGGCAAGAGCTGCGTCGTCTCCGACACACGCCTCGATTTCGCGGGCAGCCCGCTGGGCATGGAAGTGGCGAATGTCTGGACCGGGCGCCTCGGCCCCGCGGACAACGCCGCGCCGCTCGCCGCAGGTCTCGCCCCTTTCCGCATGGAGCAGCTCGCCGAGCCGGTCTATGCGATGATGTATGTCGAGTACGGCCCCGATCTCGGCCGCGACGATCCGCACATGCATTTCACCGATACCGTCGATCATTTCACCGTGATCGAGGGCGAAGTGGTGCTCGTGCTCGAAAGCGGCGACGTGGTGCTGAAAGCCGGCGATATCGGCATCTGCCGCGGCGTCATGCACGGCTGGCGCAACGACAGCGGCAAGCCGGCGCGGCTGGTTACTTTCGTGCTTCCGGCCGCGCCGCCCGGCTGAATGGTCGCCTGTCCGGTCCGCACCCCCTTTTTCGATTTTCGCAAGCTCCGATTTTTACAAGGCGCCCGTCACGATGTCCGAAAAACTCGTCCTCCACGGCATGCAGAGCCCCAATGTCGTCAAGGTGATCCTGATGCTTGAGGAATGCGGGCTCGATTACGAGCTGCGGCATACCGCGGTGTTCAATCAGGAGCAGTTCACCCCCGCATTCCGCAAGCTGAACCCGCTTGGCAAAGTGCCGGTGCTGGAAGACCCGCGGCTCGGCATTCCGCTCGCCGAATCGGGTGCGATCCTGTTCTGGCTGGCCGAGCGCGAGGGCAGGTTCCTGCCCGCCGCGCAGCCCGCGCGGGCCGAAGTGATGCAGTGGCTGATGGTGCAGATGGCGAACTATGGCCCGATGCTGGGCCAGTTCACCCATTTCAACATCGCCCCGCCCGATGCCGCACCTTATGCCAGGGCGCGTTACGGCGCGATCGCCGGGCAGCTCAACCGCGTGCTCGACGAACGCCTGCAAGGACGCGCGTGGATCGCAGGTGGGGATTACTCGATCGCCGATATGGCGACCCAGCCCTGGGCCTACTATGTTGAACGGCACGGCTTCGATCCCGCACGGTATCCGGCTCTTGTCGAATGGCGCGAACGGATCGCTGCCCGCCCGGCCGTGCAGCGCGCGCTCGTCCGGGCGCAGGAGGCTTTCGACGATGTCGCCACGCGCACGCGGCTGGCGGCCTCGGACGAGGATCTCGACAAGTTCTTCGGCCGTACCGACACGGTGCCGGCCACCGATTATTCCGCCGTGAAGCAGATGTAGTCCGTTTGAAAGGCCGCCCAAGATGCCCCTCCTCGAAGCCCGCAAGACCTACAAGCCCTTCGAATATCCCTGGGCCTACGAGTTCTGGAAGCGGCAGCAGCAGATCCACTGGATGCCCGAGGAAGTGCCGCTGGGCGAGGACTGCCGCGACTGGGCGCAGAAGATTTCCGAGCATGAGCGCAATCTGCTGACGCAGATCTTCCGCTTCTTCACCCAGGCCGATGTCGAGGTGCAGGACTGCTATCACGACAAGTACGGCCGCGTGTTCAAGCCGACCGAGATCAAGATGATGCTCGCGGCCTTCTCCAACATGGAGACGGTGCATATCGCCGCCTATTCGCACCTGCTCGACACGATCGGCATGCCCGAAAGCGAATACGGCATGTTCCTCGAATACCAGGAACTGCGCGACAAGCACGACTACCTGCACACTTTCAGCGTCGATTCGGACGAGGACATCGCCCGCACGCTCGCCATGTTCGGCGGATTTACCGAGGGGCTGCAACTTTTCGCCAGCTTCGCCATGCTGATGAACTTCCCGCGCTTCAACAAGATGAAGGGCATGGGCCAGATCGTTTCGTGGTCGGTCCGCGACGAAAGCCTGCACTGCGAAGGCATCACCCGGCTGTTCCACACGTTCGTCAAGGAACGCGGCTGTCTCACCAAGGCGGTGAAGGAGGATATCATCGACTGCTGCCAGAAGACGGTGCGGCTTGAGGATGCCTTCATCGATCTGGCGTTCGAGATGGGGCCGGTGCCGGGAATGGGCGCCAAGGAGATCAAGCGCTACATCCGCTACATCGCCGACTGGCGCCTCGGCCAGCTCGGCCTGCCGGAAATCTACATGATCGAGGATCACCCGCTACCCTGGCTGACCCCGCTGCTGAACGGGGTGGAGCACGCCAACTTCTTCGAAACGCGCGCAACCGAATACTCGAAAGGCGCGACGCGGGGCAATTGGCAGGATGTCTGGGCGAGCTTCGACGCGCGGCGCAAGGCCAGAGCCAACGACGGCGTCGAGGACGACGCCGAGAACGACGGGCCGGACATGTTCAAAGAAGCCGGAATCGCCGCAGAATAGCGCGCCGGCTTTCGCGGCGCACCGCAAACAGCCGGTCCCCGCCGGGGGAAGGGGGCTCGTGCCGGATTGAACCCATCCCGTTTTAGGCTCTCCGCATTCATCCCCCTTCTTCGTCACCCTGAAACAAGTTCAGGGTGACGGTGTGGGTGATGCAGAAGGGTGTGACGAGCGGGCGCCGTTCCCGCCCGATCCCTCAGCCTGGCTGGAGCAGGCCTTCGCGGGCGATTTTTTCCTGCCAGGCGGGGGGGGCGAGCTGGTGGACGTTGCGGCCTTCGCTGTCCACCGCCACGGTCACCGGCATGTCCTCGACGGTGAATTCGTAGATCGCTTCCATGCCGAGATCGGCGAAGGCGACGACTTCGGCTCGCTTGATCGCCCGCGCGACGAGATAGGCCGCGCCGCCGACCGCCATCAGATAGGCGGACTTGTGCCGGGCGATGCTGGCGGTCGCTGCCGGGCCGCGCTCGGCCTTGCCGACGCAGGACAGCAGGCCCAAGTCGAGCATCATGTCCATGAAGCCGTCCATGCGCGTGGCCGTGGTCGGGCCGGCGGGGCCGACCACTTCGTCGCGCACCGGATCGACCGGGCCAACATAGTAGATGACGCGGCCGGTGAAATCGACCGGCAGTTCCTCGCCCACGGCCAGCATGTCCCGGATGCGCTTGTGCGCGGCATCGCGGCCGGTCAGCATCCGGCCGTTGAGCAGCAGCCGGTCGCCCTGCTTCCAGCTTTGCACTTCGGCCGCGGTCAGGGTGTCGAGATCGACGCGCCTGGCCGCCTTGTCGGGCGTCCAGTGGACTTGCGGCCATTCGTCGAGCCGGGGTGTTTCGAGGAAGCTCGGCCCCGAACCGTCGAGCGTGAAATGGGCGTGGCGCGTGGCGGCGCAGTTGGGAATCATCGCTACCGGCTTGCCCGCGGCATGGCACGGCCAGTCCCGGATCTTGACATCGAGAATGGTCGAAAGCCCGCCCAGGCCCTGCGCGCCGATGCCGAGCGCGTTGACCTTGTCGAAAATCTCGATGCGCATCGCCTCGATATCGTTTTGCGGTCCGCGCGCTTTCAACTGGCCCATGTCGATCGGCTCCATCAGGCTTTCCTTGGCCAGCCTGACGCAATGCTCGGCCGTGCCGCCGATGCCGATGCCCAGCATGCCCGGCGGGCACCAGCCGGCGCCCATCTGCGGCAGCATTTCCA
>JAITWR010000192.1 GCA_031285165.1 Novosphingobium sp. | reverse complement strand
GGAGGCCCGAGCCGCCGGTGCCGGGCGAGGCGCCCGTGCCATTCTGGCCAGGCGTGCCGATGCCTGAGACGCTGCCACTGCCACCGCCGCCCGCGCCGCCCGCGCCGCCGCTGTTGCCGCCGCCCGTGCCGCCCGTGCCGCCAGTCGCCGATTGCGCCAGCGCCGACATCGGTAACACGACGAGCAGCCCGACCAGAGCCGTCGAACAGAGCAGCGAGCGCAGCGCTGCGGGAGAGATATTTCCGTTTTTGTCGTCGTGCATTTTGGCAGCCCCCCGAAAATCGACCGCCCTGCACTCGCAATGCCCGGTCGTTTTCGCAGGGGTAATCAGCGCGCCCTGCCGTGCCTATCCGACCTACCTCCCAATTCGCCCCAATTTCGCCACTTATTTTCCGGGCCACCGGTCGGAAAGCCAGGCCAGCACGGCCTGCACGCGCCGGTGGGAATCGTCGTCGATCTTCAGCCCGAGCGTTTCGTAGATGCTGGTGATGTGATTGATCACGGTCTTTTCCGTGATGGCCAGGCGCGTGGCGATCGCCGCGTTCGAGCAGCCCTCGGCGAGCAGCGCGAGAACATCGCGCTGACGAGGCGTGAGCGCGGCGATGGGTGTGCTGGCCTGTTCCGCGCGATTCAGCAGTTGACCGACCAGTATGGGATCGAACACCACCGCGCCCGCAACGATCCGGTGCAGATCGGACAGGAATTCCTCGATATGGGTGATCCGCTGCTTGAGCAGATAGCCGAGCGCCCCGCCACCCGCGTCGAGCAGGGTCCGGGCCGGACGGACCAGAACGTACTGGGACAGGATGCAGACCGGGATCGCTGGCCAGGTGCGGCGAATCTCCAGCGCGGCGGCAAGCCCTTCGTCGGTGAAGCCCGGCGGCATGCGGATATCGGTGATCACCAGATCGGGCGCTTCGGCCGCGACGGCGGCGATCAGATCGGCGGCAGTGGCGACCGTGCGGACGATCCTGAAGGCATCGCCTGCGAGCACGGCTTCGAGGCCGCGCCGGATCAGCACCTCGTCCTCGGCGATCACGACGCGTATGGAATGTCCGCCCATAGGGTCGTGCCTCCTTCCCGATTGATTTCCACGCCGCTGATGCCGCCGCCCGCCGCCACCCGATCCGCGATTCCCGCCAGCCCCGTGCCGGCGCGGTTCGCCCGTTCGCGGCTGGCGTCGTTACCCTTTCCGTTATCGGCGACGAGGACGTGCAGCCGCTCGCCACTGGCGCGCAGTGACACGGTGCAGCGGGTCGCGCCAGAGTGTTTGACCACGTTCGTCAACGCTTCCGCCACGACAAGATAGGCCGTCATCTCGACGGTGTGGCCGAGCCGGCCCGGCAGCGCGGCGTCCAGGCGGGTGGGGATCGGCATGGCCGCCACCAGTTCCTCCACCGCGCCGGCCGCGCCAAGCTCGATCAGCGCCGGCGGCATGAGATCGTGCACGACCGCCCGCAATTCCTCGGCGGCCTGATCGATGTGGTCGCGCAGCGCAGTAGCGCGGCTGCCGATCTCGCCTTTAGCCGTAGCGGCGATCCGCTGCGCTTCGACGCCGATGAACACCAGGCGGGCCTGAAGCCCGTCGTGCAGTCCCCGGCTGATCCGCTGCCGTTCGGCGTCGGCCGCGCCGATCAGCCGTTCGCGTGACTCGATCACAGCCTGCCGGGAAGCCCGCAACCCGGCGGAAAGCCGTTCGCGTTCGAGCGCGAGCGCGGCCAGATTGGCGGCGCGCTCGACCTCATGCGGATCGGGCAGCAGATTGCTGTCGTACTCGATGGATGCTACCGGCGCTCCGCCCAGGTCGATCCGATAACGGCCGCGTCCTGCTGCGCCGCCCGGCCGAGCGACGGGCTGGCCCTCCGCCCGAACCCAGTCGCGCAATTCCGCCGACCAGTAATCGACTTTCAGCGTCGGATCGCCCAGGGCGGTCGCCAGCGCGCCCTCAATCGGCGTGCGCGAGGCTTCCGCTTCGCCCAGCCACGAACTGAGCGCTTCCAGTTCGGCGGTGCGGCGGAAACCCCCCAGCAGGAATGTGACCAGAACCACCACCGGCACGGCCGCATAGGCGATCAACTGAATCGAATCGCGTATCGCTTCCTGCTCGATGCCATGGGCGTTGAATACCCATGTGACGAGCGGCAGGAACGCCACGACGAACATCCCGTAGCCATAGACCACGCCCAGGCTCCGGCGTTGTTCGGGCATTGCTTTGGCCAGGCGCGCTATCAGAACAGCGGCGACGACGGCGTTGAGTGCGGTGACGCTGGCCAGTTGCAGCACGCCGAACAAGCCGGAAGAACTCCACCCCGAAGACCATGCCGGAGGTTCGACAAAGACGCGTATCGCCTGCAACCCGACCGCCACGACATAGGCGGCAGTCACAAGCACACGCTCCCGCGCCGAAGGCAGCCGCCCGGCGGGGAAGGCCAGCAGCAGGTGGACAAGCATCGCCCCCTTGACCTGGGTGAACAGCGGCGCAGCGAGCACCAGCGCCGGCACGCTCGTGTTGTTGGCGACGATGATCCACATCCCCACGCTGGACCACACCAGCAGCATCCCCATCCCGTTCCGGGGGCGGCGCCACCACGCGATCAGGCCCGCCGCCAGATACATCCAGAACATGACGGGCAAGGCTGCGGCCACCACCACGCCCAAAGGGGGCATTCCCTCGAAGGTAAGCAGCGGGTAGAGCACCGCGCCGAGCAGGAAGCCCAGGACGCCGAGCATCCACAATACCGCCAGCCGGGGATTCGATGGTGTTCCCTGCTGCACGCCGAGAGCTTTCGCCGAGTCCTGCGTGACATGCGCAGCGATTCGCGAGCCGTCCTCGACAATCGCCGCCTTCGTATTCACGGTTCAGACACACCTATCACCGGCAACGGGGCCACCCTCCAGGCCGGAACTATCGGATCGGATTTCATCCGCATCGCAATGCAGATTACGAATTTTCCTCATTGACCGAGAATAGGTCGAAGACAATCCCTGCGATCCACAGGGAAGACAGGGCGATTTTTACAGTGCGGTATGTGGAATTTCCACATTGGCCTCGTGTGACTTCCTGACTCGCGCGCCGCCGCCGGTTGCAACGCACCAAGCCCTTCTCATGTCCGGTCTTGCGCATCCGCCTCGAACGCCCGCCGTCCGCGGCGACGCCACAGCGCCAGCGCATGACCGCGCTCATCGCCGCGCGCCATGTCGGCGGCGTTGAGGAACGCACCGAACAAAACGGCCCGGTCGTCGTCGGTGAGTTCGACCAGTCCCGCCTTCACGACGAGCCCGCCGAGTTCGATCAGATGCCGAACACGCTCCCGCCTCTTCACGGCCCATTCCCGCGTGTCATGCCGTGCGCGCGCCGCTTGCAGGCGATTGCGCAGGATCGTCGTTCGCCGCATCGCCTGCGCCGCCGTTCGCAGATCGCGGGCGAGTCCGGGCGCGACTGCGAAAGAACCCCGCGCCGCGCTTGGCCCAAGCCTCTTTCTTCCCGGCCTCGGTCGTTTCCGCGATCACGACAAGCGCCCCGGCAAGCTCCTCGGCGCTGAGGGTCTTGGCCCCGGTCGCGATCACTAACTCGCCCAGTTGCCGCACGCGCCGCTCTTTCAGTTGCCGGGCCTTGTCGGCCAGCGCTTTGAGTTCGGCGTCGTAGTCACGAGTCGCATGCATGATGATCTCCGTTTGCTATGTGATGAAGAGAAGATAGTACTCCGACCTCGATAAGTGGATTGTCTTATGTCATCGGTCAGGAAGTTCTGGGACGTCCCGAGAACTTAAGTTCGAGGGCGCGCTTATACGTCGTTCCGACGTAGCTTTTGTAGTGTAGATGGATTGCCGTTATGGCGATCTATCACTTCTCCGCCCAGATCATCTCTCGCTCGACCGGCCGTTCTGCTGTCGCGGCGTCGGCCTATCGCACAGGCTGCCGGCTGCACGACGAGCGGCTCGACCGTGCCCATGATTTCTCCAACAAGCCGGGCGTCGTGCAGTCGGAAGTGCTGCTCCCCGAGCACGCGCCCGAGGCATGGGCCGACCGCGAGCGGCTGCGGAACGATGTCGAGGCGTTCGAGAAGAGGAAGGACGCCCAGCTTGCCCGCGAAGTGGAGTCGCCATCCCGCGCGAGATGACCGAGCGCCAAGGCATCGAACTGGCCCGCGACTTCGTGAGAGCCGAGTTCGTCGAGCGGGGCATGATCGCCGACCTCAACGTGCATTGGGACATCGGCACCGATGGGCTGGCGAAGCCGCACGCGCACGTCATGCTGACGATGCGGGGCATCGAGATCGGCAAGGACGGTGAAGCGACCTTCGGCGCGAAGGAGCGCGAGTGGAACGCTACCTCCCTTGTCGAGCAATGGCGCGAGCGCTGGGCCGATCATGTCAACCAGCGGCTTGCCGAACTCGACATCGACGCGCG
>JAITWR010000168.1 GCA_031285165.1 Novosphingobium sp. | reverse complement strand
TTACCGGTTCCTGGGATAAATCCGACCCGTCGTACATGCGCCCCCTGCGCGTCGACCGGCCGGTACGCGATCTCAGTCGTGGCTGAACCAGGCGATCAGCGCAGCGCATCGTGCGCAAGCCCGATCTTCGCGAACCTCACCCATAGCGGCCACGGCGAACTTTTTGCCGCGGCCGGAAATATACCTGATAATCAACGGCTTCGACGGTGAGAAAGAGCCCGGCCTGTTTTGCGCTTGCGGTCCGTGCAGGAAAGCGGATTCTGCGTCCGCGCGCTTCAGCCCCGCCGCCTGATCCTGCCGGCCTCCGGCCGGTCAGTTGTTCAGTCTGCAATGTGATTATTCACGCCTACTGATCCAGGAACGAGCGCATCTTGCGGCTGCGGCTCGGGTGCTTGAGCTTCCTCAGCGCCTTGGCTTCGATCTGGCGGATACGTTCGCGTGTCACCGAGAACTGCTGGCCGACTTCCTCGAGCGTGTGATCGGTGTTCATGCCGATGCCGAAGCGCATGCGCAGCACGCGCTCCTCGCGCGGGGTGAGGCTGGCGAGGACGCGGGTGACCGTCTCCTTGAGATTCGCCTGGATCGCCGCATCCACCGGGATGATCGCGTTCTTGTCTTCGATGAAATCGCCGAGGTGCGAATCCTCTTCGTCGCCGATCGGTGTTTCGAGGCTGATTGGCTCCTTGGCGATCTTCATCACCTTGCGGACCTTTTCGAGCGGCATCGAAAGGCGCTCGGCCATTTCCTCGGGCGTGGGCTCGCGGCCCTGTTCATGGAGGAACTGGCGGCTTGTGCGGACCAGCTTGTTGATCGTCTCGATCATGTGGACCGGGATGCGGATCGTGCGCGCCTGGTCGGCGATCGATCGGGTGATCGCCTGCCTGATCCACCAGGTAGCATAGGTCGAGAACTTGTAGCCGCGGCGGTACTCGAACTTGTCGACCGCTTTCATCAGGCCGATATTGCCTTCCTGGATCAGGTCCAGGAATTGCAGGCCGCGGTTCGTGTATTTCTTGGCGATCGAGATGACGAGGCGCAGATTGGCCTCGACCATCTCCTTCTTGGCGATGCGCGCTTCGCGTTCGGCTTTCTGCACCATGTTGACGATGCGGCGGAACTCGCCAAGCGCCATGCCGGTCGCGGCGGCGATATCGGCCACTTCGGCGCGAATGCGTTCGACCGCATCAGCTTCGTTTTCGGCGAAGGCGGCCCACTTCTTGTCCTTTTCGGACATGCCCTGCAACCACTGGTCGTCGAGTTCGCGCCCGATGTAACTTTCCAGGAAGTCCTTGCGCGGCACCTTGTGGCGCTCGGCAAGGCGCAGCATCTGGCCGCCGAGCGCGGTGAGACGCCGGTTGAAGGCATAGAGGTTGTCGACCAGGAATTCGATCTTGGTTGCGTGGAACTGCACGCTTTCGACTTGCGCGGTGAGATCTTCGCGCAGTTGCTGGTAGATCTTTTCCTTGCTCTGCGGGAAATCGTTGCCGATGCCCATCGCGTCGAGCCGTTCCGCCTGGATCTTTTCAAACTTGCGGAAGAGATCCGTGATATTGGCGAACTTCTCCAGCGCTTCGGGCTTCAGCGCGGCTTCCATCTGGGCGAGGCTGAGAGTGTTGTCCTCCTCTTCCTCCTCGGCCGGACGGCGGGTGCGATGCTCGATGCCGTCTTCCTCCTCGTCGGAAGATACCTCTTCCTCGATGTCCTCTTCTTCCTTGTAGGAGGGACCGGCTGTGGCTTCGCTGATCTCGCCGTTGTCGTCCTCACCGTCTTCGGTCAGGTTCTCGGGCTTGGGCTCCTTGGACAGCATCGCGTCGAGATCGAGAATTTCGCGCAACTGCATTTCGCCGTTGTTGAGCGCTTCCGACCACTGGATGATGGCGTGGAAAGTGATCGGGCTTTCGCACAGGCCCAGGATCATCGTGTCGCGGCCGGCTTCGATGCGCTTGGCGATGGCGATCTCGCCCTCGCGACTGAGCAGTTCGACGGCGCCCATTTCGCGCAGGTACATGCGCACGGGATCGTCGGTGCGCTCGATCGTTTCCTTTTTCTTCTCGATCGCCGGGCGTTCGCTGACGCCATCGGTCTCGTCGATCTCATCGACCTGCTGCTCCTCGGGATCGACCGCATCCTCGTCGCTTTCGACGATGTTCACGCCCATCTCGGAGATGGCCGCCATGATGTCCTCGATCTGCTCGGAGGACATCTGATCCTGCGGCAAGGCTTCGTTCAGCTCGTCATAGGTAATGATGCCGCGGCGCTTGGCGCGCGCGATGAGCTTCTTTATCTGGGCATCGTTGAGATCGATGAGGGGGGCGTCGCCGCCTTCGCCCTTGTCGCCCTGCATGTCTTCGTTTTGATCGAGATCCATCATTCCGCCATGCTGTTGGAGGCATCGCCCGAGGATGATGCCGCGCGCGCGCTCGCCATTTGCCCGAGACGCGCATCAAATTCCAGTTTTCTCTTCAGCAAACGCTGCTGCTCGGCATAGGCTTCCTCCGAAAGCTCACGCTCGAACAGTCTGGTCGCTTCCGCCAGCGCCATTTCCAGCGCCGGACGTTCGGCCAGAAGTTCCACGGCTTGCGCGAGTTCGGCGCAGGCCTGACGCGGCGCTGCATCCGGGCTCAGGAAACCGAAGCGCAAGCCGGCGTAATCCTTTTGGGAGGGCGCCGTCAGCCCCTGCCGCGTCAATATGGTGGCAAGGGCCTCGCTTTCAAGCGCCTGGCCGCGGTCGCTGACATCGAGGAGCAGTGCGAAGCGTGCATCCAGCCCCTGACAGCGGGCCAGCGCCTCGGCATGGCGGACGATTTCGGCGGGAAAGCGGATCAGGCCGGCCAGGATCGCCGAGGCCAGCGCGTCGCGTGCGCCGCCGCTGGCGGCACGGCGCAGGCGGGCGGCGTTGGCGCTGGCGGTGTAAGGCGCGCGGCTGTCGCGCCAGCCGCCGGCCTTGTGCGGTTCGCGGCGCGGATAGGCGAATGCGGAGAAGCGATCGAGCAATTCACGGCGATAGAGCCCGCGGATGTCCTGGTCGCCGATCGTCTCGACATGGGCCAGGAGCCGTGCCTTGAGCCCGGCCTTGTCCTCGGGCGTGGCGAGGGGAGCGGCATCGCGCTCGTGTTCCCAGAGCGTGTCGATGAGAGTTTGCGCATTGCCGAGCACGTCTTCCATTGCGTGCGGGCCGTCGCGCCTGATCAGGTCGTCGGGGTCGAGCCCGGCGGGCAGGCGGACGATGCGCAGCGAATGCGCGGGGCGGAGCAGGGGCAGGGCGCGCGTTGCCGCGCGCATTGCCGCGCGCTGGCCGGCCGCGTCGCCGTCGAAACAGAGGATCGGCATCTCGACGAGCCGCCAGAGCATTTCGATCTGGCGTTCGGTGAGTGCGGTGCCGAGCGGTGCGACGCTTTCGGGGAAGCCGGCGGCCGAGAGCGCGATGACATCCATGTAGCCCTCGACCACGATCAGCCGCCCGCTCCGGCGCGCGGCGGGGCCGGCGCGGTGCAGGTTATAGAGCGTGCGGCCTTTGTCGAAGAGCGGGGTATCCGGGGAGTTCAGATATTTGGGGGCATCCGTTTTCGTCTTGTCGAGGATGCGGCCGCCGAATGCGATGATTCTGCCGCGTGCGTCCTCGATTGGCAGCATCAGACGGCCGCGGAAGCGGTCGTAAGGCTCCTTGTCATCGACTGCGATCCTGAGTCCGGCCTCGATCAGCCTGGGCTCGGGGAATTGTTCCAGCGCGCCTTTCAGCGCCTGCCGGCCTTCGGGGGCATAGCCGAAGCCGAAGCGCTGCAAGGTATGCGCATC
>JAITWR010000159.1 GCA_031285165.1 Novosphingobium sp. | reverse complement strand
GCTGTCAATCAAGGGCTTCAACGGTGAGAAAGAGCCCGGCCTGTTTTGCGCTTCCGGCCCGTGTAGGAAAGCGGATTCTGCGTCCGTGCGCTACAGCCCGGCTTTCAGGATCCATTCGTGGAAGATCTTCACCGGCCGCGATTCCAGATCGCGCGGGCGGCAGATGAACCAGTAGCTGTAGGGGCTTTCGATATCGATATCGAACAGCCGCGCCAGCCGGTCGTCGTTGGCCCGGTTGAAGTGATCGCTGTGCATGATGGCGATGCCGAGCCCCTGCGCCGCCGCTTCGAGAATCAGTTGCCCCGAATCGAAATGGTCGATCGCCGCGGGTTGCAGCCGCGCGATCCCCATCGCCTCCTTCCAGGCATCGAAGCTGTCGGGCAGGTCATGGTGGATGAGGAACGTCTGGCGCGCAAGCTTGTGCGGATCGATCTCGCTGCCGATATCCTCGGCCAACTGGCGCGAGGTGATGGCGTAAACCTTGTTGTGATCCAGCCGCACCGCATGGAAGCCCGGATCGGGAACTTTCGACAGGATGATCGCCGCGTCGAGCGTATCGCCGACACGGGTGTCGGGCTGGGGGCTGGTGTCGATATCGATATGCAGGCGCGGATGCTGCTTGCGCAACTCGGGCAGCCGCGGGAACAGCCGCTGGCCGCCGAACAGCGAGGGCACGCCCAGGTGCAGCCGCAGCACCAGGCCGGGATCGACTTGCGCCTCGACCGCCTCGGCCAGTTCCTCCAGCTTCGGCGAGACCGCGTTGTAGAAAGCCTGGCCCTCGTCGGTGAGCTTCATCGCCTGATGCTGCCGGGTGAACAGGCGCTTGCCGGTGAAGTCCTCGAGCGCGGCCACGCGCCGCGACAGCGCCGAAGGCGACAGGCCCAGCTCGGACGCGGCCGCCTTGGCCGAGCCGAGGCGGACGACCCGCACGAAGGCTTCCAGGGCACGCAGGGGGGGAAGGCGGCGTACAGCCAAGGCTCGTCTCTCGGGCTCTCTCAGTCTTGCGGGTTGCGGGTTTCGTCCGGGGGATGCAGCCGGAGCCGCGTGACGTGCTTCTCGTTACCGGCGGTCACTTCGATCCGCCAGCCGCTTTCGTGATCGAGCATGGTGCCGACCGGCGGCACCTGTCCGGCCAGGACGAAAGCAAGACCGCCCAGAGTATCCACCGATTCCGCCACTTCGGCAAGCCGCGGATCGATTTTCCCGGCAATGTCCTCCAGTTCGGCGCGGGCATCGGCTTCCCACATGCCGTCGCCGATCGGCACGATCAGCTCTTCGGGAGCATCGTCGTGCTCGTCCTCGATGTCGCCGACGATTTCCTCGACCAGATCCTCGATCGTGATGATCCCGTCGGTGCCCGAATATTCGTCGACCACGACGGCGAGGTGGATGCGGCTGGCGCGCATGTCGGCCAGCACGTCGAGCGCGCCGCGCGCCTGCGGCACGAACAGCGGCTGGCGCAGCAAGGCGGTCCAGTCCCCGGGAGGCTTGCCCGCGACCAGGAAGGGGAAGACATCCTTGATCAGCACCATGCCGACCACGTCGTCGAGCGTTTCGCCATAGACGGGCAGGCGGCTGTGGCCGTGCGCGGCAAAGGCGGCGACCAGTTCCTCCCAGCTTGCGGCGGCGCGGATGGCGATGATCTCGCCGCGCGGAATCGCCACGTCGTCGGCATCGTGCTCGCTGAAATGGAGGAGGTTGCGCAGCATCTGCCGCTCGATCGGGGAAAGATCGCCCTTGGCGTCCCGGTCGCCCGCGTCATCCTCATGCTCGTCGATGGCTTCCTCGAGCTGGGCGCGCAGCGATTGCCCGTTGTCGCCCCGGTCGAAAAAGCGCCGAAGCGCACGCCACACCGGGCGGCTACTGTCCGGTTCTCCCGACCCGGTATCTCCAAGGCGGCCATTGTCGGCCATTTTCCGTTCAAGCCCCTGCAACGTCATCCGCATCGTCATATGGGTCCGCTATACCCAAAAGAGCAAGGGCTTTGATTTCGAGCGCTTCCATGGCGGCGGCAGCGGCGGGCGAGGTTTCGTGATCCAGGCCGGCGAGGTGAAGCAGGCCGTGGACAATGAGATGGCTGACATGGCTTGCCGGGGCCACGCCTTTCTCCGCCGCCTCGCGGGCGCAGGTCTCGCCGGCGAGGGCGATGTCGCCGAACAGTTCGGGCGGCCCTTCACCGGGCAGCGCGAGCAGTTCGTCGCGATCCAGCATCGGGAAGGAAAGCACGTTGGTCGGCTTGTCCTTGCCGCGCCATTCGCGGTTCAGCACCCGGACCTGCGCGTCGCCGGTGAACAGCAGGCTGGCGGACAGCCGCGGATTGGCGAGTTCGGGCGCGACCTCGCGCGCGGCCTCCGCAGCACGCATGGCCAGAGCGGTCCAGTCGGCACCGTCCGGCCAGGGCGTCTCGATAGCGATGTCGAGGTTCATCCTTGCGAACGGGGAGGAATGTCGCCATCCCTGCCCTCATAGGCTTCGACGATCCGCCCGACGATCGGATGGCGCACCACGTCGGCCGTGCTGAAGCGCACCACGCCGATGCCCTCGATGCCTTCCAGCCGGCGCACCGCGTCGGCCAGGCCGCTCATCGCATCGCCGCCGGGAATATCGACCTGCCGCGGATCGCCGCAGATCACCATGCGGCTGTTCTGGCCGAAGCGGGTGAGAAACATCTTCATCTGGGCGGGCGTGGTGTTCTGCGCCTCGTCGAGAATGACGAAAGCATCGGCGAGAGTGCGGCCGCGCATGAAAGCGATCGGGGCGATCTCGATCTCGCCGCTGGCGATGCGCCGCTCGACCTGCTCGGGCGGCATGCAGTCGTAAAGCGCATCGTAGAGCGGGCGGAGATAGGGATCGACCTTCTCCTTCATGTCGCCGGGCAGGAAACCCAGCCGCTCGCCCGCCTCGACCGCCGGGCGCGACAGGATCAGCCGCTGCACGCTGCCGGTGATGAGCTGGCTTACCGCCTGCGCCACGGCCAGATAGGTCTTGCCGGTGCCGGCCGGGCCAAGCGCGAAGATCATGTCCTGCGATCCCAGCGCCTTCATATAGTCGATCTGCGTGCCCGAACGCGGAACGATGGTCTTCCTGCGGGTGCGGATCATGATCGGCGGGGCATCGTGGCTGCCGGTGATGATGCCTTCGAGAGTCGGCTCGTTCGACATGGCGATCAGCGATTCGACTGCGCCGGAATCCAGTTCCTGCCCCTGGGCAAGCCGCTGGTACATGCCCTTGAGCACGTCGCGGGCGCGGGCGACGGCATCGTCGGGGCCTTCGATCTGGATGCGGTTGCCGCGCGCCGCGATATAGACCCCCAGACGATTCTCGATATGGACGAGGTTGGCGTCGAACTGGCCGAACAGGGCGCCCAGCAGCGATGGTTCGTCGAACTGGACTTCCAGCCGGGCGCGGCGCGGCGTTTCCGGTCGAAGCTGCGCCGGATCATCATCGGCGCGTGCGGGTTTGCGGGCCATGCGCTCCTTTCAGGCAGGGCGGGATCGGGGGTGATTCGCAAGATAGGCGGCGCCCGGCCGGGCACAAGCCGGGGGCACCCGGCCGACGGTGGAAAACGCTCAGGCCGGGGCCGGCTGCAACAGGCGGGCATGAAGCGAGTTCGGCCCGGCCGCGGTCAGTTCCACCTCGACGATATCGCCGATCGCGGCCTTGCTCCATGGCTCATCGGTGAAATGCACCGATTGCAGCCAGGGCGACTTGCCCAGCCACTGACCGGCGTGCCTGCCCCGGCGCTCGACCAGCACGGCGCAGCGCTTGCCGAGGCTGGCGCGGTTGAAGGCAAGCTGGTCGCGGCCCAAGGCCTCCTGCAACCGCCGGAGCCGCTCGTCCATCACCGCGGCGGGAATCTGCCCCTCCATCGCCGCCGCCGGGGTGCCGGGGCGCGGGCTGTATTTGAAACTGAAAGCCTGCGCGTAACCCACCCTGTCGATCAGCTTCAGCGTATCCTCGAACTCGGCGTCGGTCTCGCCGGGGAAGCCGACGATGAAATCGCCCGACAGGGCGATGTCGGGCCGCACCGCGCGCACCCGGTCGAGCAGGCGCAGGTAGCTTTCGGCGGTATGGCTGCGGTTCATCGCCCCGAGCACGCGGTCGTTGCCCGACTGCACCGGCAGGTGCAGGAAAGGCATCAGCTTGGCGATCTCGCCATGCGCGGCGATGAGGCCGTCGGTCATGTCGCCCGGATGGCTGGTGGTATAGCGGATCCGCCGCAGGTCCGCGAACCCGGCCAGCTCCCTGATCAGCCCGTCGAGGCCGATCGCGCGGCCCCTGCCGTCCTCGCCCGTCCAGGCGTTGACGTTCTGGCCGAGCAGCGTGATCTCGCGCGCGCCGCTTGCGACCAGCCTTGCGGCTTCATCGATCAGGGCGCCGAACGGCCGCGAGGTTTCGGCGCCGCGCGTATAGGGCACGACGCAATAGGTGCAGAACTTGTCGCAGCCTTCCTGCACGGTAAGGAAAGCGGCGGGGCCGGAGCGGCGGCGGCCGGGCAGGGCGTCGAACTTGGTCGCGGCCGGCATGTCGGTGTCGGTGACGCGCTTGCCGGCCCGCGCCTCGGCCAGCATCCCGGGCAGGCGATGATAGGCCTGCGGGCCGACGACCATGCGCACCGCGGGCGCGCGGGCCATGATTTCCTCGCCTTCGGCCTGGGCGACGCAGCCGGCAACCGCGATCAGCGGGCTGGAGCCGTCCTTGCGGCCCCAGTCCTTCACGATCCGGCCGATGTCGGAATAGACCTTCTCCGCGGCCTTTTCGCGGATATGGCAGGTGTTGAGCACCACCAGATCGGCATCGGCGCCTTCGGCGGCGGGGACGAGGCCCTGGTCGGCCAGCAATTCGGCCATGCGCTCGCCGTCATAGACGTTCATCTGGCAGCCGAAGCTCTTGACCCGGTAGGTCTGCGGGGGCGGGGTGGAAGGCATGGCCCGCGCCGATAGCGGAAACCCCCCGGTTTTTACAGAGGCGATGCGGGGACGCCCTGGAATAAACCGTCAATTGTCGGCCAGGCGCCAGTGATTGAGCAGGCTCTCGCTGATGTCGGCAAGCCTGCCGCCTTCGAGCATGGCCTCGCGCGGTTCCGGGTGGCTGATGAAGCGCGTCGGGCTCGATGTCAGGCCATAGGCGCCCGAATTTTCGATGGCGATGACATCGCCGGCCGAAAGCTGCGGCAATTCCAGTTTGGTGGCCAGCGTGTCGATCGTCGTACACAGCGGGCCGACCACGGTATAGCGGCCGGGCTCCCCATCGGGATTGGAGAGATTGGCGATGCGCCAGTTGCGGCGGATGACCGAGCCCATCATGCCATAGGCGGCAAGGTGGTTGTTGAAACCGGCATCGCAGATGCGGATCATGGTGCCGCGGCTGGTCTTCCCGGCGATGATCGAGGACAGCAGCCAGCCGCAGGGGCCGACCAGCCAGCGGCCGAGTTCCAGCATCAGCCGCGTCCGGGCGAAAGCCGGCTCGGCCCGCAGCGCGGCGATTGCCGGCAGCATTTCGCCGGCAAGGCCGGCAAGATCGAGCGCCTCGTCGGCCGGAAGATAGGGCACGCCGAAGCCGGCGCCGAAAATCAGCTTTGCCGGCGCCCGGCCCCAATGCGCCGCGGCGCGGCGGAACACCGCTGTCATGATGCCGAAATTCTCGGCGATCGCCCCGGCCGAAAGGCTGTTGCTGCCCGCATAGATGTGGAAGCCGGCAAGATCGAGATTGGGCAGCGCGGCGATGGCGTCGATCGCTTCTGCCATTTCCTCCTCGTCGATGCCGAACTGGCTGGGCTTGCCTGCCATGTTGACGCCGAACTGGCGCGGCGCGGTGGCGGGGTTGATCCGCAGCAGCACCGTCTGGCGCGTGCCGAGCCCGCCGGCGAAACGATCGGCGAGCCGCGCCTCGCGCAGCGATTCCACCACCAGCTCGCCCAGGCCGAGCCGGACGGCGCGGCGGATCTCCTCGTCGCGCTTGGCCGGGCCGCAGAACGTGATCCGCTCCACCTCGCAGCCCGCGGCAACGGCGCGCTCGACTTCGGCGAAAGCGCTGACATCGAACGTGTCGACGTGGCCGGCAAGGGCTTTCAGCAGCGCGACATTGGGATTGGACTTGACTGCGAAACTGATGCCGAACTGGCTGCCGAACGTCTCGCGCAGCAGCGCCAGGCGCGCGCGGATCGCGTCGATGTCATAGACATAGAGCGGCGTGCCGAACTGCCTGGCCGCCGCCAGCAATTGCCCGCGATCAGCCATGATGCGCTCCGGTTCCCGCCCTGCTCACCGGCCGATGCCGTGGTAGGTCAGCCCGGCCCGTTCGGCGGCGTTGCGGTCGTACACGTTGCGCAGGTCGACCAGCACGGGGTGGGCGAGGAGGGTTTTCATGCGGGCGAGGTCGAGCCCGCGATAGGCATCCCATTCGGTGACGAGCACTGCCGCCGAGGCGCCGGCGATGGCGTCCCACGGGCTTGCGGTGAATGCCACGCCATCGAGCAGCGGCCGCGCCTGTTCGACACCTTCCGGGTCGCAGGCGGCGATCTGCGCGCCGGCATCCTGCAACGCGCGGATGATCGCCAGCGCCGGCGAATCGCGCATGTCGTCGGTGTCGGGCTTGAACGTGAGGCCGAGCACGGCAATGCGCCGGCCGCGCACATCGCCGCCGCAGGCCGCGATCACCTTGCGCCCCATCGCCCGCTTGCGGTTGTCGTTGACCGCCACCACCGCCTCGACGATGCGCTGCGGCGCCTCGAAATCCTGCGCGGTTTTCAGCAGCGCCACCGTGTCCTTGGGAAAGCAGGAGCCGCCATAGCCCGGCCCCGCGTTCAGGAACTTGCCGCCGATGCGGTTGTCGAGGCCGATGCCGCGCGCCACCTCGCGCACGTCGGCGCCGACTTTCTCGCACAGGTCGGCGATCTCGTTGATGAATGTGATCTTGGTCGCCAGGAAGGCGTTGCCCGCATATTTGGTCAGCTCCGCCCCGCGCCGGCTCATCTCGACCAGCGGCGACTTGCCGCCCAGGAACAGCGGCCGGTAAACCTCGCGCATGACGGCAAGCCCGCGCTCGTCATCGCCGCCGATGACGATCCGGTCGGGGTGCTTGAAATCGCCGATCGCCGCGCCTTCGCGCAGGAATTCGGGGTTTGAGATCACCGCAAAATCGGCCGCCGGGTTCGCCTCGCGGATGATCCGCTCGACCTCGTCGCCGGTGCCGACAGGCACGGTCGACTTGTCGACGATCACGGTGAAACCCGACAGCGCCGCCGCGATCTCCCCGGCCGCACCATAGACATAGGACAGGTCGGCATAGCCGTCGCCGCGCCGCGAAGGCGTGCCCACCGCAATGAACACCGCATCCGCCCCGCCGACCGCCGCCGCCAGATCCGTCGTGAAAGCCAGCCTTCCCGCCGCCGCGTTGCGCGCCGCCAGATCGGCCAGGCCCGGCTCGAAAATCGGCATCCGCCCCGCCCGCAGCGCCGCGATCTTCCCCGCATCCTTGTCAACACAGGTCACATCATGCCCGAAATCCGAAAAACAGGCCCCCGATACCAGACCGACATAGCCCGCTCCGATCATCGTAATACGCATTTTG
>JAITWR010000143.1 GCA_031285165.1 Novosphingobium sp. | reverse complement strand
GATGCGCTTGGGCGGGGCGACTTCGTAGGAATAGACGATCCGCGCGCGCGCATCGCGCAGCACGATGAGGATGGTCGGCACGGTCCGCCGCATCTGGCCGACATTGGTGACGGTGCCGCTGGCGCCGAAAAATTCGGTTCCGTTGGGCAGCGTCCGGCGATCCTGCCGGTTCGGCGGGAAATCGAGCACGAGATCGGGCTGGGCGCGGGCGAAAGTCGCATGAGCCAGCGGCACCCAGTCGGGCAGGCCGTAGCGCCCGACCGCGGCGACAGCGGCCAGCACCACGACCGCGACGAGCCCGGCAACCATTGCCCACACCCGCAGCCGACTGCCGCGCGGACGGAAAGGCGGCTCGAACGCGAAGCTCGACGGGCTCTCGTCCTGATAGCGGTCCGCCGGCTCGTCGGCGTAAACCCGCGCGGGCTCGCCGGCGATTGCCGGCAGCGGCTCTGCGGGATCGGGCGCGGCCTCGGGAACCGACCGCGGCGCTGCGACGACCGCCGGTTCCCCGGCCGCTGCTGCCGGCGCGGCCGCTTCGCACGCAGGGCCTGGCTGGAACCAGCTATGCCGGCATCTGGCGCAGCGCACCGTGCGCCCGCCGATGCCGATCGCGTTATCCGATACGGTGTAACGGGCCGAACAGGCGGGACAGGCGATGATCATGGCCCATCGTAAACATGACAAGGCCCGGCGGGACAAGGCTCTGCCGGTGGAAGGCATCCCGGATTGGCCTTTTTTCCACATGCACAGCCCTGTATAGCGCCGCCAGCCCCGAGAAACCGGACCAAAGCCACGCGATGACCCAGAGTGCCGATGCCGAAATCGTTCATTTCGATAATGTCGGCCTGCGCTATGGCGCCGGCAGGGAGGTGTTGAGCGACCTGTCGTTCACGCTTTATCCGGGCAACTTCTATTTCCTGACCGGCGCGAGCGGGGCGGGCAAGACATCGCTGCTGAAGCTGCTCTATCTGGCGCAGCGGCCCTCGCGCGGGATGATCCGCATGTTCGGCGCCGATGCCATCACCCTGCCGCGCGATCGGCTGCCGGCGCTGCGGCGGCGGCTGGGCGTCGTCTTTCAGGATTTCCGGCTGGTGCCGCACCTGTCGGCTTTCGACAACGTCGCGCTGCCGCTGCGAGTCGCCGGCATTGCCGAGCGCGATCTCAGGAAACCCGTTGCCGACATGCTCGAATGGGTCGGCCTGGCCGACCGGATGCCGGCGCGGCCGGCGACGCTGTCGGGCGGCGAGCAGCAGCGCGTGGCCATCGCCCGCGCGGTGATCGCCCGTCCCGATATCCTCGTTGCGGACGAACCCACCGGCAATGTCGATCCCGGCATGGCGGTGAAGCTGCTGCGTCTGTTCCAGGCGCTGAACCGGCTGGGCACGACGGTCGTGGTTGCGACACACGACGTTCACCTGCTGCGCAAGGTGCCGGAATCGCTGATCATGCGGATCGACAAGGGGCGGCTGTCCGGTCCGGCCGGGGCGCTGCGATATCCGTCGAGGCAGACGCCGGCGCCGACCGGGAGAGAAGCATGAAGGGCATCGCTCCGGCAGGGAGAATGGCGCGCGGCTGGCGCCGGATTTCCGGAATCGGCGAGGTGGAGCTTGTGCCTCAATCCCGTCTGTCGGGGCCGATCCCCTGGGTGATCGCGATCATGGTGGCGCTGACGGTGATCGCCGCCGCGGCGGGCCTGGCGCTGCGCAACACTGCCGCTGCCGCGACGGCGGAACTGCGCGGCGGCGTCACCGTGCAGATCGTCGAAGCCGCGCCCGAAGCGCGCGAGCGCCAGGCGCGGGCTGCGGTGCGGCGGCTGGGCCGGATGCCCGGGGTGCAGTCGGTCCGGCTGGTTCCGCAGCACGAGCTCGACGGGCTGATCGAGCCCTGGCTCGGCACGGAAGTCGACGGTGGCGAGGCGATTCCCGTTCCCGCACTGATCGACGCGCGGCTCGGCGTTGCGGTTACGCCCGAACGGCTCGCCGCGATCCGGCACGCGCTGCATGACGTTGCCCCGGCTGCCCGGACCGATGCGCAGTCGAACTGGCTCAAGCCCGTACTGGCGGCAATCGCATCGCTGCAATGGCTGGCGATCGCGCTGGTCCTGCTGCTGGCTCTGGCGCTCACCGCGGCGGTGCTGCTGGCGGTGCGCTCGGCGCTCGGCACCAATCGCGGCACGATCGAGATCGTCCACCTGCTCGGCGGCACCGATGCCCAGATCGCGCGGGTGTTCCAGCGCTCGGTCGGCATCGACGCGGCGGGCGGCAGTCTGCTCGGCCTGCTGCTGGCGCTGGTCGTCGTGCTGTTCCTGGCGCAGCGCTTCGGCTCGCTCGGCGCCGGGCTGGTCGATCAGGGCGCGCTCGGCTGGCAGGACTGGATGGCGCTCGGCCTCGTGCCGGTAATCGCAGTGGTGCTGGCAATGCTCACCGCGCGGCTTACCGTCATGCGCACCTTGCGCAAAATGCCCTAGAGTTCAGTCTGACCGAGGTTTACGCATATCCTGCATTTCGAATGTAGTTTGGGCATTCGTGCGGCGGGAAGTTGTCGAGCGGGGTTCCGATGCGGCTCCTTGTCGATCAGCGGCCGGCCCCTATCGCCCCAGCCGTGGGTGCGGGTCATGTTGGTTCATTCGACAGGTTCAGGACATGCTTGGCCCAGGTCTCGTCGATGAAGACCATGCGCCGCATGGTCGCGGCGTCTATCCCCACTCTGTGAATCTGAAGCGTCCCGGTA
>JAITWR010000093.1 GCA_031285165.1 Novosphingobium sp. | reverse complement strand
GTCGACGGCGCGGTCGTCGTGGTCGAGAACATCGTCGAGCGGCTCGGGCGCGCGCACGAGGAAGGCTCACCCCGCCTGAACCATATCTTCCAGGCGACCAGCGAGGTGATCGTGCCCGTCTCGGCAGGCATTCTCATCATCGCGCTGGTATTCCTGCCGCTGCTGTCGCTCCAGGGGCTCGAAGGCAAGCTGTTCGCGCCGGTCGCCCTTACCATCATCTTCGCCCTGGCAGGCTCGCTGCTGCTGGCGCTGACCCTTGTGCCGGTGCTGTCCTCCTTCGGCCTGAAAAGCGGCCACCATGGCGAACCCTGGATCATGCGCCGGCTCTCGCCACATTATCGCAAGCTGCTCGAAGCCGCATTTGCCCGAAAAAGGCTGGTTTACGGCCTGGCGGCAGTCGCGCTGGCAATCGCCGGCCTTGCCTATGGTGCGGTCGGCAAGACTTTCATGCCGACCATGGATGAGGGCTCGGTGCTCGTGCAGCTTACCAAGCTGCCCTCGATCAACCTGGAGCAGTCGGTCAAGGGCGACATGGCGGCGCAGCGGGTGCTGCTGAAGCAAGTGCCCGAGATAACCGACATCGTCGCCCGTGTCGGCAGCGACGAGATCGGCCTCGATCCGATGGGGCTGAACGAGACCGACAGCTTCGTGAGGCTGAAGCCGCGCTCTGCGTGGCGCGGGGACAAGGATTTCGTCGTCGACGAGATGCGCAAGGCCATCGAAGGCATTCCCGGCATCCAGCCGAGCTTTACCCAGCCGATCGAGATGCGCGTCTCTGAAATGCTCACCGGCGCGCGCGGCGATCTCGCCGTCAAGATTTTCGGGCCGGACCTTGGAACGCTCGCCGATCTTGCCGGGCAGGTCCAGCACACGCTTTCCACCGTCAGGGGCGCGTCGGAAGTGCTGACGGTGGCGAACGACAGCGTCGACTATCTGCAACTGGATATCGACCGGTCGGCGGCCGGGCGTTTCGGCATGCCCGTCGACCGGATGCAGGATGCCCTGCGCGCGCAAGTCGAGGGCATACCTTCAGGGATCGTCGCGGAGGGCCAGAAGCGGGTGCCGATCATGATCCGCGGCGATGCAGGCCTGCGTTCCGATCCCGCCCGCTTTGCCGACCTGCAACTGCGCACGCCCGAAGGCATCCTTGCGCGTGTCAGCGACATGGCCAGGGTCGGACAGACCCGGGGGCCGGTGAAGCTCGACCACGAAAACGGCTCCCGCTTCGCGCTGGTGCAGGCGTTCGTCTCGGGGCGCGACCTTGTGGGCTATGTCGATGAAGCCAGGGCGGCGGTGGCGGCGAATGTCAAGCTGCCCGCCGGATACCGCATCGTCTGGGGCGGGCAGTTCGAGAACCAGCAGCGCGCCTCGGCCCGGCTGATGATGGTCATCCCGGTGGCGCTGCTGCTGATCTTCTTCGTGCTGCTGGGAACGCTCCGGTCGCTGCGGGCCTCGGTCCTCATCCTGCTGAACATTCCGTTCGCGATGGTCGGCGGCATCGTCTCGCTCTGGGCTTCAGGGGAATATCTCTCTGTGCCGGCCTCGGTCGGATTTATCGCGCTGCTGGGCATCGCGGTGCTGAACGGCCTCGTGCTGGTGGCCTATTTCCGCCAGCTCCGCGCCGAAGGGCGCAGCATGGCCGAAGCCGTTCATCTTGGCGCCGAGCGCCGATTGCGGCCCGTGCTGATGACTGCCGGCATCACCGCTTTCGGCCTCGTTCCCCTGTTGTTCGCCAGTGGTCCCGGCTCGGAAATCCAGCGCCCGCTCGCCATCGTCGTCATCGGGGGGATCATCACCTCCACCCTCCTGACTCTCATCCTGCTGCCGATCCTGTTCGAGCGGTTCGGCGAAAGCCGCAAGGAAGCCATCGATGGCTGACATACTGCTTACGTTCCATTGCGCCACCGTCGATCGCGATACGGTCGCCGACGCTATCCGTTCGGCGGCGCGCGCCCCGATTCACACCAGGAAGGAGTTCGTGCGTGGCCGCGACTTCAGCGATGCCCGGATCACCGAGCAGGTGACGGGTCAGCTCGAACGCAGTGCCGTCGAACTCATCGTCGGGGAGAGTGAATTGGCGCAAGTCGTCGAGGCCGTGGCGGAGGCCCGGCGCCGCTTGCCGGTTCGCTGGTCCGCGATCCCGGTGGTCGACCACGGGAGGATCGGATGAAACCGTTGGGCTACGCTCTCGGAGCGCTCGTCCTGCTTGCACCGTGTGTTGCATATGCCCAGCGCAGCGATCTTCCGCCGCTTGAGAAAGTGATGGAGGCGCTCGACAGCCATCCGGCCGTCACAGCCGCAGGGGCGAGAGTGGAATCGGCTCGAGCCCACGGCGACATGCTGCGCAAGGGGACGCACGAGATCACGGCCACCGGCAGCTATGTTCGCCGGAGCGTGGATCGCGAGGGCGGTTACGATGAGTTCGATGCGACTCTCAGCCGCCCGTTCCGGTTGCCGGGTAAGGCCGCGCTTGACCGTGAGGCGGGCGCCCTGGGCATCGAGGTCGCGCAAAACCGGATGGAAGACGCGCGGCACCAGGCCGCGCTGATGCTCTCGGGCCTCTGGCATGACTGGCTGACGGCCGGGAGCCTCTACCGCAACGATCTCGATACGGTGCGGAGTCTGGAGCAGGCGACGGTCGCCCTGCGGCGGCGGGTTGCGCTGCGCGATGCCGCCCAACTCGATATCGATCAGGCCATGGCTGCATTGGCGCAGGCACGGGCGCAGGCGGAGATGTCGCGTGCCAACCGGGAAGAAGCGCGCGTGACATTCGCCGCAACCTTTCCGGAAATCCCGTTGCCTCCCGAGCCGCCCGAACTGGCCTTGCCCGATCTGCCGCCGCAGAGTCTCGATGTCCTGCGCGACCTCGTGATCGAACGCAGCCACGAAATCCGCGCCGCCGAGCGTGAAGCGCAGCGCCTCGGTGTCGTTGCCCGCCGTGTCCGGGCCGATCGGATTGCCGACCCCTCTTTCGGTGTTCGCCTGTTCAGCGAGCGCAGCGGCATGGAGCGGGGCGCCGGTTTCATCGCCTCCATGCCGCTGGGCGGCGGTTACCGCCGGGCCGCCAGCGACCAGGCGGGCGCCGAGGCGAATGCCGCGCGGCTCGACCTCGCCAATACGCTGCGATCGATAACGGCTGTCGCCGATGCCGATCTCTCCAATGCGCGGGGGCGGCTCGATGCCTGGTGGAGCGCCCAGGTATCGGCGCAAAGCGCTGCCGATGCCGCCGGCCGGACCGAACGCGGCTACCAGCTCGGCCAGATTGATCTCGTCGACCTGCTCTATGCCCGCCGGCAAGCCAACGATGCACGGCGATCGGAGATCACGGCACGATCGGAAGCCGACCGCGCCTTGCTCAAGATCCAGATCGATTCGCACAGCATCTGGTCGCCCGATGATGAAAATGAGCATCAGGCGGTGCAGATGGCACGGTGATCCCGGCCCGAAGCGGCTCCGAGATCGGGCTGTCGGCATTGCGCAGGAAAATGCGGTGAGGCTTGGCGGTGCCGGGTGAGGGACTCGAACCCCCGTGGGTCTACTTACAAGATAGGTGCCTAACCGCTCGGCCAACCCGGCCCGGGACGCGGGTACGATGCGGGCGAAACTCCGTCAATGTTCGAAGGGCCTCGAGCGAACATGAGATACGCTTTTCCGCGCATTTCCAGACAGATTCCGACAAGCCCCTTGCGGTCGGGGACGTTTGACGGTGTGGTGTCTCGGTCGAAGCGAAGGGTTGCGTTAAGGCGGGCCGGCTTCTGCGTCGGAGGCCATGGTCCCGGTCCATCCTCCGGCGGTGGCGGCATAGAGCCGCGCGACGTTGAGGTATTGCTGCGAGCGTGCCTCGACGAGCGCGAGCCCGGCGCGCTGATGGGTGCGGCTGGCGTCGAGCACTTGCAGGATGCCGGTGTTGCCTACCTGGAAGCTGCGCCGCGACAGATAGAGCGAGCGCTCGGCGATTTGCGCCGCTTCCTGGCGCGTGGCAAGGGCCGTGCCGTCGGTTTGCAGCGCCGACAGCAGGTTGGAAACCTGCCCGAAAGCCTGGACTACGGTTTCCCGATAGGTTGCCGCGGCGGCACGGGCTTCGGCCTCGGCACCGCGCTTCTGCGCCTTCAGCGTGCCGCCGTGGAAAATCGGCGCGGTCAGCCCGCCGAAGATGTCGTAGCCGCGATACCGGCCGGTGAAGATGCTTTCGGGGGCCGAGGTCGATTGCGACAGCGTCGCGCCCAGGGTGATGTTCGGATAGAGTTGTGCGGTGGCGACCCCGACCGCCGCGGTGGCGGCATGCAGCCGCGCTTCGGCTTCGAGGATATCGGGCCGCTTGTGGACCAGCGCCGAAGGCATCGCCACGGGCACCTGGGCGGGCAGGGTGAAATGCTCGAGCGTGAAGCCGGTCGGCCCCAGCTCTGCGGGCGAGATGCCCAGTAGCACCGCCAGCATGCCGCGTCCTTCGGCCAGTTGCTGCTCGAGCGCGGGCAGGGCGCCGCGGTCGTCGGCCAGTTGCGCCTGGGCGCTCAGAACTTCGACCAGTGTGCCGATCCCGGCGCGCTGGCGTTTCTGGGTGAGATCGACATTGCGCTCGTCCTCGCGGAGCAGTGCGTGGACAGTTGCGATCCGGTCGTTGAGCGAGGCGATCGCCAGCACCTGCTGGACCACACGGCCGGCGATGACGAGATGCGCCGCTTCCGTCTGTCGCTGCGTTGCCTCGGCAGAAGCAATGGTCTGCTCGAGTGAGCGGCGGTTACGGCCGAACAGGTCGAGATCGTAGCTGACTCCGCCGCCGAGCGTGTAGAGATCGAAAGTGGGATTGCTGATGCTCTGGCCGTTGTTGCTGGCGAAGGCGTCGAAACCGAAAGCCGAGAGATTGAGCCTTTCGTATTCGGCGCGGGCATTGGCGTCTATCTGGGGGAGCATCTTGCCGCGCGCTGCGTCGATCTGCGCGCGCGCGCGTTCGAGCGTTGCCTGGCTGGCGGCAAGGCTGTGGTTGCTGGCGATGGCGCGATCGACCAGCGCATCGAGTTCGGGCGAGCCGAAGGCTTGCCACCAGGCAGGGCCGGGGCCTTCGCCAAGCGCGGCGCGGCCGTTGCCGTCACCGGCATAGCCGGCCTGCGGCGGGGCTGCGGGAGGTGTGAAGTCCGGCCCCATCGTACAGCCGCAGAGCAGGGCCAGCGCGGTCAGCGGAAGGAAGTTGCGCATCGTTTACTCCATCACCGTCAGCGTTTCGCGTGGCGGCGGGTGCTTGGGGGTCCGCATCAGGAAGATCAGAGGCAGCATTGCCAGCGAGATGGAAAAGACCAGGTAATAGATGCCGACATTGCCGACCATGCTCGCCTGGCGGCCGATTTCGGCGCTCATCTGCGCAAGCGTGCCGGTCGCGCCGGTATCGAAATCGGGCATGCCGTACTGCACGATCGGGTTGTCGGGCCGCACGCCCTGGACGAGGTGCGCGCGGGCGCCGGCGGTGTAATGGATCAGTTCGCGCTGAAGCAGCGAGATGCCCACGGCGTTGCCGATGTTGCCGGTCAGCGCGAACATTGCCGCGCCTTCGTTGCGCAGCTTTCCGGACAGAGTGGCGAAAACCGTCACCGACAGCGGCAGGAACACGAGCCCGCCGCCGATGCCCTGGATGAAGCCGATATAGAGCATCGTGGTCTGGTCGACGTAGAGATCGATACTGGCGTAGAGCACCATTGAAAGCGCCGAGAAGGCCATGCCGGTGAACAGGATGTACCGGGAATCGATCCTGCCGATCAGGCGCGTGATCGCGAGCGTGCCGACGATCGTGCCCAGTGCCCGCGGCATGCCGAGCATGCCCGTGCGGAAAGCCGAATAGCCGAGCAGGCTCTGTGTCATCACCACGACCATCGGCACCGTGGCGAAAACCGCGATGCCGAGGAGCGCACGCAGGATGCTGCCGACCGCGAAATTGCGGTCCTTGAACAGTTCGGGGCGGAGGAAGGTGTTCCGCGCCGTCATGACATGCACGATGGTGAGCCAGGCGGCCAGGGCCAGGATCACGGCGTAGAACTGGATTTCTGTCGATTCGAACCAGTCCATCTGCTCGCCGCGATCGAGCATCAGTTGCAGCGCGGCGAGCCCGATGGACAGCGTCACGAAGCCGAACATATCGAACCGTGTGGTGTTGCCGCTGCGCCATTGCGGCATGAACGCCATCATGCCGGCGAAGGACAGGGCGCCGAGCGGGATGTTGATGAAGAACACCCAGCGCCAGGACAGGGAATCGGTCAGCCAGCCGCCCAGTGTCGGGCCGATGATCGGCCCGGCCATCGAGCCCAGCGAGAACAGCGCCATGGCCCGTCCCAGCCGCTCGGGCGGATTGATATCGAGCAGGATCGCCTGACTGAGCGGGATCAGCGATGCGCCGCTGGCGCCCTGTAGCGCGCGCGCAAGGACGATGGTTGTGAGGTCATTGGCCGATCCGCACAGCATCGAGGCGATCGTGAAGCCGGCGACTGAGCCAGCCATGATGAAACGGCGACCATAGCGGCTTGCCAGCCAGCCGCTGAGTGGCGTCGCGATGGCGCCGGCGATCAGGTACGATGTCAGCACCCAGACGATCTGGTCCGACGAGGCGCCGAGCGCGGACTGCATGTGCGGCAGCGCGACGTTGGCGATGGTCATGTCCACCGCCACCAGCGTCGATGCGAGCATTGCCGGGATCGTGATCAGCAGGCGTCTGAGCGGATCGGGATAGGGGGAGTTCACGGGTGGGGCGGATCAGGGGCGGGGCGCGGCTTGCGCCCTGTCGGCTTGCGGCCCGGCTTTCGGCGAATAGGGCGGCGTATCGGCGCCGAACAGCTTCCGCCGGTGGCCGGTGTCGACTTCCACCGTGACGCTGAGGCCGGTGTGCAGCGGCAGGTCCGACGGAACCTCGTCGAGCGCGATCTCGACCGGCAGGCGCTGGACGACCTTGACCCAGTTGCCGGTGGCGTTCTCGGCCGGAAGGATTGAGAAGCTGTTGCCGGTGCCCGGGCTGAAGCTGGCGACATGGCCCTTCAGCTTGCGGTCTGGAAAAGCGTCGATCAGGACCGTTGCCGGCTGGCCGACACGCATGTAGCGCAACTGGTTCTCCTTGAAGTTTGCCTGCACCCAGAAGCGCGTGCCCGTCAGCATGAAGACCGTGCGGCCTGCGGTGACATAGTTGCCGACCTGAAGCTGGTGGACGCGGGTGACGATACCGTCCTGCGGCGCGCGTACCACGGTGTCGTTGAGCGCGATCCGCGCACTCTTGAGCTGCGAGGCGGCCCGGCGCACCGCCGGCTGCGCATCGATCGGGCCGCTGACATTGCCGGAGAGGCTGGCTCTCAGGCTTTCGGCCTTGGCCTGCGCCGCGGCAATGGCGTCGCGTGCGGTGCGCGCCTCGGTCGCGGCCTGATCTGCCTGGGCTCTGGAGGAAATGCCTTCCTTCAGCAGCGAGGCCTGTCGCGCCGCCTCGTTTCCGGCATACCTTGCGCGCGCTTGCGCGGCGCTGACCTGCGACAGCGCCTCCTGGTAGTCGGCCTGCGTCGAGCCGACGCCGGTGCGTGCGTCGGCGAGCTGGGCTTCCGCCGCAGAAACTGCCGCCTCGAAGCTGTCGGGCTCGATTCGGAACAGCACGTCGCCTTTGCGGACCAACTGGTTCTCGTTGACTTCGATCGAGACGACTTTGCCGCTGACACTGGCGCTCACCGCGACCATGCCGGTCTGGAGCGAGGCGTTTTCGGTCGATTCGAAACGGCCGCCGGTCAGATAGAAATAGAGCGCGCCGAGCAGCACGATCGCCGGCACCACAAGCATCAACGTGCGGCGCAGGCCCTTGCGTTGCCGCGGAACGTCGTTCTGGCTGTCGTCTTCAACGGCTATCTGACTTTCCGCGTTCATGCGATTTCCTGTATCCGATGAGCACAGCAGATACTAAGCATGCCTAGTATCGGCAATAGGAAGAAAGCGATTATGTCGGCGAACCGCGTTCTGGTGCTGGAAGGGGTGCATAATTTTCGGGATTACGGCGGCTATCCGGTTGCCGGGGGTGGCCGGTTGCGGCGGGGCGTGCTGTGGCGTTCGGGGCAGCATCATGGCGCTACCGAATCGGACCTGGCGCGGATCGCGGCGCTCGAACTGGCTGCGGTGTTCGATTTGCGGTCGGGAAAGGAGCGGGCGAGCCATCCCTGCCGCCGTCCCGAGGGCTTCGTCGCCGCTGTCCATATCGCCGAAGATCCGCCGCAGCGCGCGGTTCGGCATTCCGCGCCCCATGTCGCCGCAGCGCAGGTGCCGCGCCGTCGAGATGCCGTCTCGACTCGCGAAGGCATGTGCAAGAACTACGGTGCGATCGCCTTCCGCCCCGAACTGATCGCGATGATGCGGCGCTATCTCGCCGAACTCGCCGAAGGGAAAGGGGCCAGCCTGATCAACTGCATGGCCGGCAAGGACCGCACCGGCATCGCCGTCGCTGCGCTGCACCTGGCGGCAGGCGTCCATCGCGACGACATCGTCGAGGACTATCTGCTGACCAATACGGCAGGCAACGTCGAGGCGCGCATAGCGGCGGGCATGGCGACGATCACCGAAGTCACCGGCCAACTCGATCCCGAGGTGCTGCGTGTCCTGATGGGCGTCGAAGCCGAATATCTCGAATCGGCGTTTCGCATGATGGCAGAGAAACACGGCTCGACCGATGGCTATCTGCGCGAGGTGCTGGGTCTGGACGATGCGATGCGTGAGCGGCTGCGCGCCGTGCTGGTGGAGGGCTGAATCATGGCTGGTGAGCGCATCCTGCCGCTCGAAGGCGTCAACAATTTCCGCGATTACGGTGACTATGCGGTTGCCGGCGGCGGGCGGGTGAAGCCGGGCCTGCTGTGGCGTTCAGGCCAGCACGTCGCGGCGAGCGACGGGGATCTGGATATCATCGCCGGGTTGCGCCTGGCCATTGTCACGGATTTGCGCGGCGACAGCGAGCGGACGCTCAATCCCTGTCGGCGACACGCGGGCTTTTCGGCACAAGTGTTTCATTCAGAAGGTGAAACAACGGGCCTGGCCTCGCATTTCGATGCCGCCGCCGGGGTTCTGACCGAGGCGGATGCCCGCGGTGCGATGTGCCGGCTCTATGCCGAGATGCCCTATCGCCCGAATCTCGTTCCGGTTTTGCAGCGCCATTTCGCAGCGCTGGCGGCGGGGGAGGGCGCGAGCCTGATCCACTGCTTTGCCGGCAAGGACCGCACCGGCTTCTCGGTAGCGCTGACTCACCACATCCTCGGCGTGCATCCCGACGATGCGACCGCCGACTATCTGTTGACCAACGAGGTCATGGCCGGCCGGCAATTCCGTGGAAATCCGGGCACGGGCAGCGCCGGATACGCCGCTCTCGGGGAAGCCGCCGCGCGCGCGTTGGGCGGGGTGAACGCCGAATACCTCGCAGCCGGTTTCGCCGCGATACGCGACAGTCACGGTTCGGTCGACGGCTATCTCGAGCAGGTGCTGGGCGTCGATGCCGCCGCCCGTGCGCGGATTCGCGAAGCGCTGATCGATTAGCCGATGTCTTGGAGAAATGCCCGCACGTCGCTCATGAAGCGATCGAACTGATCGTGGTGCAGCCAGTGGCCGGCGTTCTCATATTCGATCAATCGGCCCGTGCGGAAATATTGCATGCGCCCGTCCTTCGCCGGGCTTGAGGCGAAGCTGTCCTGGCCGTATAGCAGCAGGACCGGGCAGATGATCGCCTGCCACAGCTTGATCAGCTCGGCATAGGGGATGTCGGTCGGCGCCCAGACATTGAGATAATTGTCGAATTTCCAGCTCCAGGTGCCGTCCTCATTGCGGCTGGCGCCGTGAACGGTGAGATGTCGGGCTTGCTCGTCGCTGAGGAAGCCGTTCTCTTCCTTCATCCGCGCATAGGCTGCCTCGATCGTCGGATAGCGCCGCGGCAGGCGGCCGGCGGCCTTGCGCTTGTCGTCGACCCACTTGTGCATCCGGTCGGCATGGCCTTCCGCCTCGATCTGCACGCGAAGCTCGGGGGAGGGGCCGAGGCCCTCGATATTGACCAGCTTGCGCACCTTGTCGGGATAAAGCCCGGTGAATCGCGTGGCGACGTTGCCGCCGAGCGAATGGGCGATGATCGTCACCTGCTCGTAGCCGAGCGTGTGGATCAATTGCGCGAAGTCGTAAACCAGTGCGTCCATGCCGTAATGGCCTTCCGGCGACCAGGCGCTGTCGCCATGGCCGCGCAAGTCCGGCGCGATGACGTGCCAGTCCCGCGAAAGCTCTTCGGCCACCCAGTCCCAACTGCGGCAATGGTCACGCCCGCCGTGCTGGAGGATCAGCGGTGGAGCGTCCTCGTTCCCCCAGTCGACGTAGCGCAGGCGCAGGCGCTGCGAGATGAAGCTGTTCGAGTTCGGGCCGGGGCGTTGCATCGCTTGCGCATGCTGCCTGGCGGCCGCGCCGTCAATCCGATCCTTCGTCCGTTCCATCGGCCGGGGGCCTGTGCCTGGTGCCGCCGTCGCGGGCGGCAGGCTTCTTTGCGGCAGTGAAAGGAATGTTGTGCCGGGCGGCTTGGCAAATACCCGGCTTCCATCCTATCTCGCCCGCCGGAGGATTATCATGGCCGTTCACACCACCCGCATGCTTATCATCGGTTCCGGCCCTGCCGGGCTTTCCGCTGCGATCTATGGCGCCCGCGCCGGCATGCAGCCGATCGTCGTGCAAGGGTTGCAGCCCGGCGGGCAACTTACCATCACCACCGATGTCGAGAATTATCCCGGCTTTCGCGATGTTATCCAGGGCCCCTGGCTGATGCAGGAGATGCAGGCGCAGGCCGAGCATGTCGGCACGCGGATGATGTGGGACACGATCACATCGGTCGATCTGTCCGGCCCGCCGTTCCGCGCTTTCGGCGACAGCGGCGATGTTTACGAAGGCGAAACGCTGATCATTGCCACCGGAGCGCAGGCGCAATGGCTGGGCGTGCCGGGCGAACAGGAGCTGGGCGGCAAGGGTGTCTCGGCCTGTGCGACTTGCGACGGTTTTTTCTACCGTGGCAAGAAAGTGGTGGTGATCGGCGGCGGCAATACCGCGGTTGAGGAGGCGCTCTACCTCACCAATCATAGCCCGGACGTGACGCTGATTCATCGCCGTGACTCGTTGCGGGCCGAGAAGATCCTGCAAGACCGGCTTTTTGCTCATCCCAATATTTCAGTGGTCTGGAACAAGAAGGTCGAGCGTTTTGTGCATGATGAAGCGACCGGCCTGCTGCGCGCTGTGGCAGTGGTGGATGCGGTGACGGGCGAGGCCGGCGAGATCGCAGCCGAAGGGGCTTTCGTTGCGATCGGCCACGCCCCCGCGACCGGGCTGTTCAAGGGGCAACTGGAACTCGACGACGGCGGTTACATCGTGGTCGAGCCGGGCACGCCCAGGACCGCGATTGCCGGTGTCTTCGCTTGCGGCGATGTCATGGACCACACCTATCGCCAGGCAGTGACCGCGGCGGGCACCGGCTGCATGGCCGCACTGGATGCCGAACGCTTCCTTGCCGAACGTGAATTCCTGGCCGTGACGCAGGCGGTGCCGACCGGTTAACCCAACAGGCGGCGCGATGCTGCGATGCATGGCGCCAGCGCGTTACGGACGCTCACGCCCGTCTTTGCCCTGGCGACCATCGGCACTTCCAGCCCGATGGTGATGTCAGCCGGCAGCGCGCGCAGCAGGGCGGCGAGCGGCAGATCGCCTTCGCCGGGACAGCGGCGCTCGTGGCGGGCTTCCTCGCCATAGTCGGCGGTCTGTGCCGGCAGCGGCACGTCGCAGAGCTGGGCATAGCCGATCCGCGCGGAATCGAGCCGGGCGACGTCCTCGGCCGTCGCGCCCGAGCGATAAACGTGCATCGCGTCGAGCAGCAGGCGGCCGTTCGTCGCGCCGGTTTCGTCGAGCAGGGCCAGGGCCTCGGCAATGGTCGCCGGCCACATCAGCGGCATGAATTCGATCGTGGCGAGAAGCCCACGCTCATCGGCCATTCGCGCGAAACAGGCAAATTCGTCGGCCGCGCGCGGACGGTCCTGCTCGACGACTACGGCGTTGACCATCGGAGCGCCGAGTTCGGCCATGATGTCGAGGGTGCCGGCCATGTCGGCGATTTGCAGGCCGGGCATCACCAGGAAACCTTCGCCGAGCGAGATCGCCACGCCGTGTTCCTGCGTTGCGGCCTTGAGTGCGCGGACCAGTGCCGGATCCTGCCGCAAGTCCCAGGGGACGAAGCCGTGCGGGTTCCCGGTGATCGGAGCGGGTGCGATCCCCATGCGCCGCACGCCGAGATCGGCGATGAGGCGAACTGCGTCCACCGGGTTCATTCCCAGCGTCGAGATGAATTCGATTCCCAGCCTGTCCATCGGTATCCTTCTTTTCTGCGGGGGTTTATCGGGTTGGTGCTGCGGGGAAGTCGCCCGGCGCGCGGAGTATTCAGGAAAGCTCGGTTCGGCCCGCCGGTTCGGGCTTGAACTCAGGATAGGCGCCCAGGCGCAGCACCGCCAGCGCGGCGATGAGGGCAACGCCCGTGCCGAGCAGGAGATAGGGGGTATAAGTGCCGGCATAGTCGTATATGCGGCCGCCGATCAGCGGTCCGAGCCCTGCGCCGAGGCCCATGAGGCTCGATATCAGGCCGAATATCTTGCCGAAATGCCGTACCCCGGCATAGCGCGTGGTGAGATAGGTGGTGATGTTGATCGCCGCTCCCGAGCCGTAACCGGCAATCAGCACGCCGAGCGTCAGCAGTGCCCAGGTGCTTGAGCCCTGGAGAATCAGCAGATAGCCGACGCCGGGCAGCAGGAAGCTCGATACCGGCAGCAGGCTGCCGCGCACGCGGTCGGCCAGCCAGCCGGTGAGCAACTGGCCGGCCAGGGTGGCGATGCCGATGAGGCCGGTGATAAAGGCGGAATCCTTGTCGGTCATTCCCAGGCCTTTCAGCAGCGGGAAGAGATGCAGGGTGAAGCCTGTGTAGAGCGTGGACTGGGTCAGGATGGCGAAGCCGATGCGCAGCATCCTGGGATCACGCAGCGCCTCCTTCAGTGTCATGCCGCCGGAGGAAGCAGGGGCAGGGGAGGTGTCCGCTGCCCCTGCGGTTGCGGCCGCCGCTCTGGGCTCGCGGAAGAGCAGCACTGTCGCGATCAGCGTCAGCCCGTACCAGCCCAGAGCCAGCAGGCCATAGGCGCTGCGCCAGCCATAGTCGCGGATAAGCGCACTTGCGATGGTCGGTGTCAGCAACTGCCCCAGTGCGATGCCTGCCATCAGTACTGCCAGAGCCAGCCCGCGGCTGGTGTTGAAGGCGGCCGAAACCGTGCGGTTCCAGATCGGCGAGCGGTTGAGCAACTGGGCCAGCGTGAAAACCACCCACATCGCGAACCAATGCCAGAGGGACGGTGTCAGCAGCCCGAAGGCGGCGAAGGCCGCGCCCGTCAGCACGAGCCCCGGTATCAGCACGCGGCGCGAGCCGAACCTGTCGGCAAGCGCGCCCGCGAAAGGCACCAGCGGGGTGCTGACCACGGCGAAGACCATCATCCCCGCCGAGATCGAGGCACGGCTCCAGCCGAACTCGCGGCTGAGTGGTTCCATGAACAGGCCGAGCGCCACCGGCGGAAGCGCGAGCAACGACATGCCGAGCGTCGCACAGAAGACCAGCCCCCAGTGCGCCCGCCATTCCTGCCTTGCGGTCCGTTCAGCCGTCGCCATTGCTTGCTTTCCTCCTTTTCTCGACCTCAGCGCGCTGCCGCGGGCGTTCCTGCGAGTTGCGGCTCGGTCTGGGCGGGGGCGAACTCGGGGTAAGGCCCGAGGCGGAACACCGCGAGGCCGGCGCAGGTGGCCGCGGGGATGCCTGCCGCCAGCAACAGCGTGTAGCTGCCGGTGGTGTCGAAGATGCCGGCGGCCAGAAGCGGCCCGATCCCGGCTGCGCCTGCCATCAGGCTCGATATCACGCCGAAGATCGCGCCGAAATTCCTGAGGCCCGCATAGCGCGTGGTCAGGTAGGTGGCGAGCTGGAGCGAAGCACCCGAACCGTAGCCGAGCATGAATACGGCGCCGGATAGCAGCCAGAACGAGCCCGAAGCTTGCAGCAGCAGCGCATAGGCGAGGCCGGGGCCGCCGAAGGCGATCACCGGCAGCAGGCTACCCGGGATGCGGTCGATCAGCCCGCCGGTCACGAGCTTGCCGACCAGCGAGGCGAAGCCGAGCACCGCGGCGATCGTTGTCGCCTCGGCATTCGACAGGCCATCGCTGGTCAGCATCGGCACGATGTGGACCAGGATCGCGGTGCCCATCACCGACTGGGCGAAAATGGCGAAAGCGATGCGCTGCATGGTCAGGCTGCGGACCGCTTCGCGCAGCGTCAGGCCGCCGGGAAGCTGCGCCGCAGTCCTGCCGCCGGCTGCCCCGCTGGCGGCAGGCGCGGCGATGCGCACGTCGTGAAAGCACAGCGCGGCCAGCACCAGTGCGAGTCCGCCCCAGCCGAGACCCAGGCCGATATAGCCGCCGCGCCAGCCCCATTGCTCGATCAGCAGCCGCGCCACTGTGGGGGCGGTCGCCGCAGAGATTGCCGTGCCGCACAGCATGACTGCCAGGGCCAGGCCGCGCCCTTTGGTGAAGGCGGCCGAAATCGCGCTGCTCCAGACCAGTGAGCGCGTCATCAGCGAGGTGAGGGTGTAGGCGACCCAGAGGGCCACCCACTGTATGAAATTGCCGTCCATCAGGCTGAAGGCGGCGAAGCAGGTGCCGCTCAACAGCAGCCCCGGCACGGCGATGCGGCGTGGCCCGAAGCGATCGACCAGCATGCCCGCGAAAGGCGTCAGCGGAAGGCTGACGAGCGCGAAGATGGTAAGGCCGATCGAGACTTCGGTTCGGCTCCAGCCGAATGCGTCGTTGAGCGGCTGCATGAACAGGCCGAGCGTTGCGGAAGGCAGCGTGCCGACCGAGAGCCCCGCCATGGCGGCGAGCACGAGTTGCCAATGACGGCGCCACTCCTGCACCGCCGATGTCGGACCTATGCTATCTGCCGGCATCTGCTCTCCTGTCGCCCCGTCGTTTTTTCCTGCGGGGTCATCTATGGCCGCTGCTTCCGCTATTAGTGCCCGATCTGCGCCAGACTCTCAATCGAGCTTGCGGATCACGGATTCGCCGAACCGGCGGACGAGATCGCACCACTCGGCGCGGCTGTCTGCCTGGACGCTGGCACCCGAGCCGTGGACGCCGATCGATTTGAGCTGGCTGTAGTGGTCGATGGCTTCCTGCGCGCTGAAGCCCGGCTTGATGGTGAAAGTGCCCGAGCAGATCACCTTCGGCGGCTCCTTGCGGCCGACCTTCTCGCAGTGCCCGGCCATGTATTCCATCGCTGCGAGGATGTCGGCGTCACCCTCGATATTGGCGGTGCGCGCGGTGTCGGTCACCATCTTGGGGACGATGAAGGGATGCCAGGCGTCGCCGAGTTCGACCGTGCGGCGCAGCGCGCGTTTGGAATTGCCGCCGATCAGCAGCGGCGGATGCGGCTTTTGCACCGGGGCGGGCAGCACGCGGTTGCCGACGGCGGTGTAGCCGGTGCCTTCGAAGCTGAAGTCCGCGCCGGTCCAGGCGAGCTTCATTGCGCGCAGGTATTCGTCCATCAGATCGTTGCGGCTGTCGAAATCGACGCCGAGCGCCTTGTATTCGGGCTTGAGGTAGCCGGCGCCGAGGCCGAGCACGACGCGCCCGTTCGAGAAGGCGTCCAGCGACGACACTGCGCGCGCGGTGATGAACGGGTTGCGATAGGGCAGCACGATGATGTTCGACTGCACGCGCAGTTTTGTCGTCACGGCGGCGACGAGCGACAGCATGACGAACGGATCTTGCGCATAGTGGCCGCCGTTGTCGAGCCAGCGGTACGAGGGCACCGGATGGTCGGTGACCGTGCCCGACCAGAAACCGGCATCCTCGGCCGCATGTGCGCATTCGTGCACTGCGGCCATCGAGACGAATTCTTCACCATGCTGGATATGGTCGAAGGGAAAGGTTATACTGAGTGTAAAAGTCATTACCTATTATCCTGATATATCATATATAAATTCAATCGGTGGTTTCGGGCGGCAGAATCCAGTTGTCCATGGCGCTGTTGCGCACCCAGCCGCTCGATGCCCAACTGCCGCCGTCGACGGGCATGACGATGCCGGTGACATAGCTGGCCATTTTGGAAGCGAGGAAAACCGCGGCCATGCCGCATTCCTCGTCGATGCCGCAGCGCCCTGCCGGGATGCGGCTGCGGATCGATGCCTGGCCGCTTGGCCCCGGCTTGTACCACTTGCTTTCGTCGACCGGGCCGGTGACGTTGCCGCGCGTGCCGGGGGTTTCGGTATAGTCGGGGGCGATCGCGTTGACGCGGATGCCGTCATCGGCGAGTTCGAGGGCCAGCGTGCGGGTGAGGTTGTTGACGCCCGCCTTGCACGCGGCATAGACGGCATAGCCCGGCGCCGCGCGCGAGCCCTCGATGCTGGTGACGTTGATGATCGAGCCGCCGCGTCCGCCCGCGACCATGATCGGGATCGCGGCCGAGGTGGCGGCGAGGTTGCTCACCAGATTGAGATCGATGTGGCGCCGCCAGTTCTTTTCCTGCAAGTCCTTGAACCAGCGCCGGCTTACGCCGCCGGCGTTGTTGACCAGGATGTCGAGCCGGCCGAAGCGATCGCCGGTCTCTGCCACGGCTTCGGCGACTTTGCCGGAATCCATGACGTTATGAGGGAAAGTCAGCACCTCGCGCCCGCGCTCGCGGATGCGCGCGGCGGTTTCCTCGCACCGTTCGGGGATATTCTCGATGATGGCGATGTTGGCGCCCATGTCGGCCATGCACAACGCGATCGCGCGGCCGATGCCGCCGCCGCCGCCGGTGACGAGGGCCACTTGCCCGGAAAGATCTATCGCGCTGGCATCCATCTTCTCGTTCCTTTTCCTAGCCGCCCGGTTTCAGCAGATCCGCCGCATCTGCGAGGTCTTCCGGCTCGTCGATGTCCCTTGCCAGGCCCAGGCTGTGAATTTCTTCGAGCTTCAGCCCCAGCCGCGCGGCTTCGGCATTGTGCCGGGCGAAGCTGTCAGGCCCGAAGGCGAATGAAAAGTCTTTTGCTTCGGGCAGCGGCAGGGAAATCGCATTGGTGCCCGTGCCGTGGCGGTCAGGGGCGATGGCGATCTCGCTCGCCGGCGCTGCGGCCAGCAGTTCCAGGTCGCGTGCCGTGACTTGCGGCAGGTCGCCGTGGATGAAGATCGCCCGCGTCGCGTTCTGGTTCGCGGCCTGGGCAAGCGCCGCTGTGACCGCGGCATTGAGGCCGCCGCCCGGCTCGTCCAGTACGGTGATGTTCCGGGGCACGGCGCCGCGCGGCGTGCCGAGCAGGCATATCCGCGCTATGTTCCGCGCGCCGTGCGCGGCATCGAGCACGCGCGCCAGCATCGCATCGACCAGCGCCGCTCGCGCCGGAGCGTCCAGCACGCCAGCCAGCCGGCTCTTGCTTTCGGGCGAGGCCTTGACCGGTATGATCGCCCAGCAGGTCATCTCAGGGGATCGCAGCGGCTGTGGTCAACCCGGTGAAGCGGATGCCCGCGCCATCGGCCTTGTAGGTCTTGTTCATGTAGATCAGCAGCGAGGTAATCGCCTCGGCCGCGGCCGAATTGACCAGGGCGCCGCCCGAAAGCCCGCGCAGTTCCATGTCGCCGATCAGCGAGACTACGGTGTTGCGCGCCTCGATGTCGTCGCTGAACACCAGCACGTCGCAATCGACTTTGGCGTCGCTGTCGAGGATGTGCGCGGCGACATTGTGGAAGGCGGTGACGAAACGCACGTCCGGCCCCAGGTGTTCGCGCGCCTCGGCGGCGGCGCTGCCCTTTGCGGGAAGCTGCACACGCATCACTTTGGGCGGGACCAGCGGCACGGTGGTATCGACGACGATCGCCGTGCCGACCTTGTCCCTGATCTGCTTGAGCGTCGCTTCCTGGTTCTCGTAAGGCACGGTGACAATGACCACGTCCTTGCCCTGTGCTGCGTCGTCATTGGCCGCGCCTTTGATGCCGTGGCCGACTTCGGCGGCGATCGCTTCGCCCTTTTCCGCCGCGCGCGAGCCGATGGTGACTTCATGTCCCGCCCTGGCCAGCCGCCGGGCAATGCCCTTGCCGAGATGGCCCGTGCCGCCGATTACCGCGATGGACGCCATTGTCTGTGATCTCCCGAAAGCTGCACCGGAATCTTTAATTGCCTGCCTCGGCTCATGCCGATAGCGGCGGGAGAGAGCCAGACAATAAAATTATCAGCCCAAAAATTTCAGGCCAGCGAGTTTCCCCTTGTGAGCGATAGCACCCGGACTGCCCGAGCCATGACCATAGTGCCGCTTCGCGGCATGCCGCTGTTCACCGTCGGAATGTCGGTGGCGGCGGAAATCGCCGCCGCCGCCGAACGCTGCGGCGAACCGCTGGGCGCGGGTGATGTGGTGGTGGTGGCGCAGAAGATCGTCTCCAAGGCGGAAGGGCGGACGCGGAAGCTGGATGGGGTCGTTTCCGGAGCGGAGGCGGTGCGCATCGCTGCGGAGACGGAGCGGGAGCCGCAGGCGGTGCAACTGATTCTCGATGAAAGCCACGAAATCCTGCGTGCGCATCCGGCCGCGATCATCGCGCGCCATCGCACCGGGCACGTGCTGGCCAATGCCGGCATAGACGCTTCCAACGTCGATGGCGGCGATAGCGGCACGGTGCTGCTCTGGCCGGGCGATCCCGACGCCAGCGCACGGGCGATCCGCGCCGGGCTGGAAGCGCTGGTGCAAGTGCGTCCGGCGGTGGTGATCGCAGACAGCATGGGGCGCGCCTGGCGGATCGGCACGGTCGGCGCGGCGATCGGCTGCGCGGGTCTGTGCGTGGTGGATGACCGGCGCGGCGCGGACCGGGACTTGTTCGGCCGCACGCTACAGGCGACAATGATCGCTGTCGCCGATGCGGTGGCGGGCGCGGCGGTGCTGGTGATGGGCGAGGGGGCCGAAGGCGTGCCCGCGGCGATCGTGCGCGGCGTCGGCCGCTGGGTTTCGGCGGAGGACGGGCCGGGCATGGTTTCCGGCCTGCGTCCGGTGGAACAGGATATGTTTCGATGACGGGCCACATTCTCGCGCTTTCGGGTGGTGTCGGCGGGGCCAAGCTCGCCGCGGGGCTGGCTGCGGTCCTGTCGCCCGAGCGGCTGACGATCGTGGTCAACACCGGCGACGATTTCGAGCATATGGGCCTCACCGTTTGCCCGGACATCGATTCGGTGACCTATGCGCTCGCCGGGCTCAACGACACGGTGCGCGGCTGGGGCGTGG
>JAITWR010000012.1 GCA_031285165.1 Novosphingobium sp. | reverse complement strand
ACGAGGACCGGGATGGGCAGCGTTGCGCCGAGGAGAGCCGGCACGAGGGGTGGTGGTCGCGATACCATGAACGCTATGATTATTGGTATCATGCCTTGCTGTTCGACACGGGAGCATATTTTGGCAGCGGTGCCCCCGGAGTAGCGCCGTCCGGGGAGGAAGGGGACACCGAAACCGGGGGCTTGGGCGACGAAACCCCGAACCTCGTCGACGCGGTCTATCAGGTCGCGCTGCGACGTTACGATAAAGGTTGGGCTTTCGCGATAGACATGGATTGCCGGCAGCCCTCACCCGGTTGCGCACCGAAGCTGCGAATGGTCAGCTTCAAGCCGCAGGAGAAGATCGACAAGGCGCAAGCGGGAGACATCAAGGACTTGCTGCCGACCAGCGTGGCGGAAGTCGTTCGGCTCCTGCGGGTCGTCGCGGACTGGCGGGAAGCGGACTTGCGCAGTTGCAAGGGGGCGATGGCTCACCTGCTGGCATTTCCGCCGCAGAAAGGCGGCGCGTTCTGGCACCCGCGTTATGTTCGCTGGCTCCGCGGCGACGAGCCTTCGCCTTCGGACGAGATCATCGTGACCACCGATGGGAGCGGCGTCCACCTGAGGGCGCGCAGCCAGGGCGATCCCGAAGACGCGGCGATGGCAGTTGGTGGTGGCAGCGTCATCTACGACGAATGGAACCAGGGCGAGGGCTATCTGTGGGCTCGGAAAATGGCAGAAATCGTCGAGCCCTGCCTCGTGCCATCGATGGCACCGCCGCCATGGGAGAAAGCGCTGGAGCCGAACAACGCGGCCGGAAAACGGCTCGACGCCAACTGAGAAATGGCTGGAAATAACGGCGAACCTTTGGCGGGCTTCCCCACCGACATGCAAACGCAGCTCATGGCCCTGCTCGGCGCCGACGTGGAGCGCGTGGGCGCCGATTGAGGCAGGTCCGGCCCGTTCTGCCGCACCCGCTCCCCCTCCTTCCTCGTCACCCTGAACTTGTTTCAGGGTCCATGGCGCCGCCAACACCGCCGCAACAGGAGCAAAATGCCCGATGGACCCTGAAACAAGTTCAGGGTGACGGTGTGGGTTCAGGGTGACGGTGTGGGTTCAGGATGAGGGATGAGGGAACGGGTGCGGGGAGGCGGGAAAAAGAGACGCACCGGCTCCCTTATCCCCATCCTGCCCTAAAAGCCGGCCCCGGCCGCGGCCAGCAGCCGCGCCGTCAGCCACAGCCTGACCGCGCCGGCCAGGCCCGGCGGCACTGCCGCGCCGATGCGCTCGGCATCGATGCGGGCGACCAGCGCGTTCAGGGGCACGCCCTCGGCATCGGCCGCCTGCCGCAGCAGATCCCAGAACAGCGGTTCGAGGCTGATCGAGGTCTTGTGTCCGGCGATCTCGACCGAGCGCTTCACCGGCGGATGATAGGGCGGCGGCAGCCCGCTTTCTCCGAACATGCCGGGGTCAGTACATATGCTGCCCGCCGTTGATCGACATGGTCGAGCCGGTGATGAAAGCGGCCTCGTCCGAAGCGAGGAACACCGCCCCGCGGGCGATCTCCGCGGCATGGCCGAGCCGGCCGACCGGGATTCTGGCGACGATCTTTTCCAGCACCGGCGCGGGCACGGCGGCGACCATGTCGGTATCGACATAGCCGGGCGCGATCGCGTTCACCGTCACGCCGAATTTCGCGCCTTCCTGCGCCAGCGCCTTGGTGAAGCCGTGGATGCCCGATTTGGCGGCGGCATAGTTGACCTGGCCGTACTGGCCCGCCTGGCCGTTGATCGAGCCGATGTTGATGATCCGGCCCCAGCCGCGCTCACGCATGCCGGGAAAGCACGCCTTGGCCATGTTGAAGCAGCCGCCGAGGTTGATGCGCATCACCTCGTTCCAGTCGTCGAAGCTCATATTGTGCAGGGTGCCGTCGCGGGTGATGCCGGCATTGTTCACCAGAATGTCGATCGGCCCATAACACGCCGCGATATCGACGCAGTTGTGAAAGCAGGCCTCGTGATCGCCGACATCCCAGCGGAAAGCGTGCATGCCGGTTTCTTCGGTGAAGGCCCGCGCCCGTTCCACGTCGCCGGCATAGTTCGCCACCACGGTCACGCCTTCTGCCTGAAGCCCGCGCGCGATCGCCTCGCCGATGCCCCGCGTTCCGCCCGTCACGACTGCCACACGCGCCATAATCATTCCCCCCTCTTGTCTTGCGTTGAACCATCCTTGCCGGAAAATGCGCCGGAACCGCGGCGAAGGCAATCGCCCCCGCGATGACGGAGAGGTAAACGCCGCGCAGCAGGCGGCTTACCCCTTCATCGTCACCCCTTCATCCCACACCGTCACCCTGAACTTGTTTCAGGGTCCATGGTGCCTCCAACCCGGCAGCGGCAGGTGTAAAACGACCGATGGACCCTGAAACAAGTTCAGGGTGACGGTGCGGGTAACGGGTTCGGAGTGAGAGAGCCTGCAAGGGCGCTGGCTCCCCTGCCCTGCAAGGGAAGGGGCCTTGCGCCGCCCGGCCGGCCTTTTCAGAAACGGAACTGGGTGCCGACGTAAACCGCCTGGTTGTCCTGCTTGCCGTCGGTCAGCGGATGCAGCCGCTCACGGTCCTGCTGCGAATAGCGCACGCCGGCCGTGACGTTGATATTGCGCGTCAGGCGATAGCTGCCGCCGACATCGACATGATCGTCGCCGTCGCCGGCGAAAGTGCGCGGGGTGCGGCCGGGGGGCTGCTTTTCGTCGACGACGATGCGCGGCGAGAGCCGTGCGGGATCGCCTGCGGCGCCGCCCGGAGCGATGCTGAACCGGCCGAGCAGGTCGGCCACGTCCGCCTTGCGCGAATCGGCCGGCGGCACCAGGCCCTGCGCGAAATTGTGATAGCCGCGCGAGACGCCGAGATTGAACGCGGTCGGCGCCAGCCGCAGCGGCACGGCGCCGGCATCCTCGGCAGCGATGCGCGTACCGCGCACCGAGATCATCTGCGGCGCGCCCGAATCGACGCGGACGGCGACCGTCACCGAACGGTCGGGCCGGTTCGGCGTGCCCGCCGGCGTGAACGGATAGAGCTTGCCCTTGGCCAGCGACCGGAACGGAATCGCATGGGTCAGATGCGGCACCGGGGCTTCGCCGGTGATCGCCGGCACCGGGCCGGCGGCGGGCACCGGCTCCGGCCGGGGGGCGAAACCCGTGGAAAAGGCCAGCACGGCGCTGGGCAGGGCGAGCAGGGCAACGGCGCCGGCGAGCCACAGCCCGGCCGTCATGCCGTTCTTCGTCCCGCTGATCGTCATCGCTACCCTCTTGCCGGAACGGCCGATGATAAAGAATCGGCCGCACCGCTTGCTGCATGTACAGAATCGCGCAGCAAGGCTTAACACAAACTGATCGCGCCCGACAGGGGGATTCGCCGGCCCTTTCGCGTTCAGACAGGCTTCAGGCAGGCGCGGCCAGGGGGAAGCCCCCTTGCAGCCTCTTGCCGCGGGCCGCGCGGCGGCTATAGAGGCTCGCACCGTTCCACCTTGAGGATTTGGCAACGACGATGACTGGCAGCACCGATACCGGCTCGATTTTCCCGCGGCTGCCGGCACGCGCCGGCGCGGCCGCGCTGCTCGCGCTCGCGCTCGTTTCCTGCGGCCACAAGAAGGAACGGCTGCACAACGACGTGGCGGCATCGCGGATCACGACGATCGGCGTGAATTCCTATCTCTGGCGGGCCAGCCTCGATGCCCTGTCGTTCATGCCGCTGGTGCAGACCGACAGCAACGGCGGCGTCATCGTCACCGACTGGTACGCCAACCCGGACAATCCGGGCGAGCGCGTGAAAGTGAGCGTCACCATTCTCGACCAGGATCTGCGCGCCGACGCCCTGCGCGTTGCCGCCAGCCGCCAGGTGGCGCAGAACGGCAACTGGGTGGACGCCCCGGTCCAGGCGGCGACCGTGCAGAAACTGGAAGACATCATCCTGACCAAAGCCCGCGACCTGCGCCGCGGCGCAATCGGCGGCTGAAAGCCCGCAGAGAGATCCTCCCCGGTACGGGGAAGATGCCGTCGGGCATTCTCCCCCTGCCGCGCAGTGATGGACCCTGAACCAAGTTCCGGGTGACGGATGCGGGGCACTGCCGCCTCTCGTGCTCCCTTTCCGGCCTTCCGGCTTGCGCTTTTGTCCGGCCCGGCGCAGGGGGGCGGGATGTTCGATTCCTCGACGATGCGCGCGGCCGATGGTCGAACCGGGGCGCTGGCGCTGGCGCGCTGGCTTCAGGCCGTGGCGGTGCTGGTGGTGCTGATCGTCGCGGTCGGCGGCATTACCCGGCTGACCGAATCCGGCCTGTCGATCACCGCATGGCAGCCGATCACCGGCGCGCTGCCGCCGCTGACCGGGGCGCAGTGGCAGGCCGCCTTCGCCGCCTACCGGCGCATTCCCCAATATATCGAAGTCAACGGCCCGGCCGGGATGACTCTGGCCGATTACAAGTTCATCTATTACTGGGAATGGGTGCATCGCCTGCTGGCGCGGCTGATCGGCCTGGCCTTCGCCCTGCCGCTCGCCTGGTTCTGGGTGAAGCGGCGCATTCCGCCGGGCTACAAGCCGCGGCTGCTGGCGCTGCTGGCGCTGGGCGGGTTGCAGGGCGCGGTCGGCTGGTGGATGGTGTCGTCGGGCCTCGTCCATGATGTCAGGGTCAGCCATTTCCGCCTCGCCGCGCATCTGCTGGTGGCGCTGGCCCTGCTGGGCGCGCTGGTCTGGACCGCGCTCGACCTGCGCGCTCTCGCCCGCGGCAGGCCGCCGGCGCGGCTGACCGGCCTGGCCGGGCTGGCGCTCGCCATGCTGCTGGCGCAACTGTTCTTTGGAGCGCTGACCGCCGGCCTGCGCGCCGGCCATGTCGCCGGCGACTGGCCGCTGATGCAGGGCCGCCTGTTCCCCGACGGGGTGGACTGGTCGGCCGGCCCGGTCCATGCGATGCTCTACGATCCTTTCCTGATCCATTTCATCCACCGCTGGTGGGCCTGGGCCGTGGCGGCAGTGCTGGTGGTCATGGGCCGCCGGCTGAGAGCGCGGGGCGCCCGGCCCGCATCGGTCGCGGTGCATTGCGCTTTCGGCACGCAGATCGTCCTCGGCGTGGCGACGGTGATGACCGGCATCCCGCTGTGGCTGGCCGCGGCGCACCAGTTGACCGGCGCCCTGCTGGTCGCGGCGACGGCTTGGGGCGCCCATGTGCTCGGCCGGAAAGGGGCCTGAAGGAAACCATGTGCAACGGCTTGTCGAAGAGCACAGAGGCCAACTCGAAAGGGCGTGGAATGACTATTTCGCCTAGAAGCGTCCGCTTCGATGACGATTGCATGTGGGTCGAGCTGGCGGACGCCCGCACGGTCGGCGTGCCGCTCGCATGGTTTCCGCGCCTGCTTCATGCCACCCGGCAACAGCGCGAAGCCTGTGAGTTAAGCAGCCGCGGCATTCATTGGGATGAAATCGACGAGGATATTTCCATCGACGGGATTCTCGCCGGACGGGGCGACATGACGCGGGCGGGGAAAGCCGCCGCCTGACGTCCCCTCCCCCGATGCGGTATTATTTTACCTCTCCGCAAAGCCGCCGGAAAGCTTGACTTGCGGCCCGTTTTCTCCGAATGGGCCGCCTTTCCCGCGTACCGGCCAGCCGGAATCGCGGGGTTCAACCAGGGGGCGGTCCCGTTTCGGGAACGGCCCCTTTAAGGAATGACCAGGCCATGAAGGCACTCAGCAAGGTCACCCGGTCGATCAAGCCGGCCGAGGTGGAAAAGAAATGGCATCTCGTCGATGCCGACGGGCTGGTGGTCGGCCGCCTCGCGGTGATCATCGCCAACATTCTGCGCGGCAAGCACAAGCCGAGCTACACCCCGCATGTCGATTGCGGCGATCATGTCGTCGTGATCAACGCCGGCAAGGTGCGGCTGACGGGCAACAAGCTCAAGCAGAAGACCTATTACAAGCACACCGGCTATGCCGGCGGCATCAAGGAAATCACCGCCGACAAGGTGCTCGACGGCCGTTTCCCCGAGCGTGTGCTGGAAAAGGCGGTAGAGCGCATGATCCCGCGCGGGCCGCTGGGCCGCGCGCAGATGCGCGCGCTGCATCTCTACGCCGGCGGCGAGCATCCCCATGGAGGCACGCAGCCCGAACTGCTCGACGTTGCCGCGCGCAACCGCAAGAACAAGGTGGGTGCCTGATGTCCGATAACACCGTCACCGATCTGGCCGATCTCGGCCAGCTCGCCACCGGCGGCGCCGCCGCTGCTGCTCCGGCCGCCGAGGCAACGCCCGAAGCTCCCCCGGCCCCTGCCGCTCCGCCCGCGCCGCTGCGCGAACGCGAGGTCGACGCCCAGGGCCGCTCCTATGCCACCGGCCGCCGCAAGGATGCCGTGGCGCGCGTCTGGATCAAGCCCGGCTCGGGCAAGATCACGGTCAACGGCCGCGATCAGGAAGTCTATTTCGCGCGGCCGACGCTGCGCCTCGTCATCAACCAGCCGTTCCAGGTCGCCGACCGCGATGGCCAGTACGATGTCGTCGCCACGGTCAAGGGCGGCGGGCTTTCGGGCCAGGCGGGCGCGGTCAAGCACGGCATCGCCCAGGCGCTCGGCAAGTTCGAGCCGGCGCTGCGCAGCGCGGTGAAAGCCGCCGGCTTCCTCACCCGCGACAGCCGCGTGGTCGAACGCAAGAAGTACGGCCGCGCCAAGGCCCGCCGCAGCTTCCAGTTCTCAAAACGCTGATCCGGCCACCACCCGGCCACGATACAGGAAAGGGCGATCCGGCAACGGGTCGCCCTTTTCGTTCGTTCGGACTCCAGCCGGAACCGCTTCGCCGCCTTTCTTCGCCTCCCTCCCCCCCCCCCCGCACCCGTCACTTCATCCCACACCGTCACCCTGAACTTGTTTCAGGGTCCATCTCTCCGCCAACCCGGCGGGCT
>JAITWR010000128.1 GCA_031285165.1 Novosphingobium sp. | reverse complement strand
CCGGCCTCGACCATCAGCGCCGCGACGGCTTCGGCCACCGCGCGCAGCCAGGCCATCGCCCCGGCATTGGCCGGCGAGAGCAGCGCCGAGGGCGGTTCCCAGCCGGTGCGCGCCGGCGTGCCGTCCTAGGCCCGCTGCTGCCAGGCGTCGGGGCAATGGAGCGCCAGCACTTCATAGGACAGCGAAGCGATCGGCGAGAAGCCCAGGCGCAGGCATTCGGCGAAAAAGGCGAGATGCCAGGCGCGCGCCGGCGTGCAGAGCACCTGGCCCGGCCCGCCCGCCAGATAGCCGCCGCCGCCGGCCGTCAGCCGGAAATAGTGGCTCATGCCCAGATAGTGAACCACGCTGCCGCGATAGCCGAGCTGGCGGATATTGCGCAGCAGCCGGGCGGGCGTCTGAATGCCGTCGTCGTCGAAGCCGGTGGCGATCGACAGGCCGTGCGGCGGCACGATCACGTCGCCGATCCCGATCATGGCGCGCTGGCCGGTGCAGCGGATGCCGGTCAGTTCCACCCACCCCTCGGCCGCCGCGGCCAGAGGCTCGGCGCTGGCGCCGTCGTAGGCCGGGGAGACGAGCGAGATGAACAATCGGTCGATGTCACCCGGCCAGACCGGATCGGCCTCGGCAGGCAGCAGGAAGCCGCCGGCAAGGTCGGAGAAGTCGATCGTCACTTGCGCGTCCTCGGGCGTGCCGTCCGCATAGTTCCACAGGCGGACATACCAGACCCGCGCCATGCCGGCGGCGTCGCGGCCCTCGATCGTCAGCGTCGGCCCGTCGAGCGCATCGAGCGGCCGCACCCCCCGCGAACGCCAGCGGAACGACAGCGTGGTGCGCGCATAGTCGCGGTCGGTCTCATAGGCGAGCAGCGGGTGATCGATGCGGTCCGCGCTTTCCCAGATCAGCCCGGCCAGATCGGCCCGGCGCAGGAACACGGCATCGATGCGCAGCGCATCGGGCGCAGTGCTGACGATCGCCGCCGTCATCGGCCGCGGGAAATTCACCGTCCAGAAGCGCGGATCGAAACGCTGGATATAGTCGGAATCCTGCCCCTCGCGGGACGTGGCGAGCCAGAAAGCCATGAGTCCGGTTCCTTGAGAGATCGTTGCGAAAACCTGCATTGCGGACAGCACCCACCCCCATACCTGTCACCTGTCACACACCCGTCACCCTGACCCTGTTTCAGGGTGACGAAGAAGGGGCGGCCCGGTTCCGGTTATCGGCACCGCCTTCTAGCCCGCCCGCAGCGCGCGGCGCACGGCGGCGCCGACCTGGCGGGCGGAGCGTTGCAGCGCTTGCGGCGCGGCGGCGGCAGGGGCGGCGACGGCGATCGAGACGCGCAGGTCGCGCGGCCGGGCTGCCGGCGCGCTCTCGACCCGGCCGGCCGCAGTCGGCACGAACAGCTCCGGCCCGCGCTCACCGACGAGATAGCCGCGGCCCGGCGCCACCGGGCCGCCGGTCGCGCGCCCCGGCAGGCCGAGAATCGCACCGAAGACATTGCCGAACAGGCCGCCGGCCACGTCGCCGCCGAGGCCCGGCACGGCAGCGCCGGCGAACAGCCCGCGCACGGCCTGGGCTGCGATCTCGTCGATGACGCCAAGCGCGATCCGCCGCAAATCGTCGAACCCCAGGCTGCCGCGGCGGATTGCGCCGGCCAGCCCGCGTTCGAGCACACCACCGGCACGGGCGAAGCCGTCGACCAGCGTGCCGTCGAACGTCGCGCGCATCGCCGCAACGTCCCGGGCGAAGCCCTGGGTCGAGGCGCGGACATCGACCAGCAGGGTGTCGAGGGGGTCTCCTGTACTATCCTGCCCTGTATTATCCTGCATCGTCCTGCTCCATCAGACGGGTGAGCCCGGCGCGGTCCAGCGAGGCCGCAGCGCCGGCATCGGGCAGGGCGAGCGCGGCGGCCAATTCAGCCGGCGTCGCCGCCCAGAACTCGGCCGGGCGCCAGCCGAGGCACCGCGCCGCCAACCCGCAAAGCCGCAGGGCAGCGCGGCCGAAACTGCCGCTCACGGCTCGCCCTGAAGGATCTGCGCGAGCAGGACGCGCAAGGGCACGGCAGCAGCGGCAAGGCCCTGCGCCGCCAGTGCCTCGCTCACCGCCTCGCGGCTCAGGCCCTCACGCTCGGCCAGGCAATGCCAGAACAGCGCCGCCATCTCGGCCAGGCGCAGCCGGCCGGCAGCCGCGCGCTCGACCAGGGCGAACAGCGGGCCAAGCTCATCCTCGGCCGCGACCAGGGCGGTGAACGAGGGCCGCAGCAGATGCGCTGCGCCGCCGACGCAAAGCACGGCCTCGCCGCGGTGCGGGTTCGCCGTCATGGCGCCGGCGCCACTTCGCCAGAGCTTTCGAGCTGCACCGTGTAATTGCGCTCGCCGTTGAAATCGCCGGCATAGTCGAGCCGCTGGATCAGGAACCGGCCGCGCAGCCTTTCGCCGTCCTCGAAGCTCAATTCATAGCCGTCGAGCGTCCCGGCCAGGGCATTGGCGCGCAGCCGCGCCTCGGCGGCGCTACCGAGGAAGATCCCCGCGGCGCTGACCGAAACCGAGCGCACCCCCGCCCCCGACAGCAGTTCGCGCCAGCCGCCGCTGCCCTTGTTGGTGATGACGACGGTGTCGCCGGTGACGGACATCTGCGTGGTCCGCAGGCCGGCAACGGTCTGGTAAGCCGGCGGCGTCGCGCCGTCGGCGATCTTGAGCAGAAAGGCGGCGCCTGTCTGTGCGGTCATGGGCTTGTCTCCACTGTGAAATGCACCTTCGCGGGGCTCACTCCGCCAGCAGGCGGAAGCGGTATTCGATAAGGATCGCGCGCCGGCTTTCGCCGCGCTGCTCGGCACGGGCGCGCAGGAACTGGGCGGTGATCACCGCAAAGCCGGGCTGGCCGCGCGGCAGGGCGGCCACGCGCGCCTCGATCGCGGCGGCAAGGCCGGCGGCGGCATCGGGCCTGTCGCCGCGGCAATGCAGTTCCAGCGCCACGCGCACCTCGCGCCCGGCGGCGGTCTTGCAGCTCCAGTCCACGCTGGCGCTCGCCGCGATCGCCAGCCAGGGCAGGGCGGTGCGCGACGGCGCTTCCTCGCAGACCGCGTTGAGCGCGGCCAGGGCTGGATCGGCGCGCAGCCAGGCCAGCAGCGCGGCACGCAGGGGGATTTCCATAGGTCTATCCTTTTCCGAACAGCGGCCAGAGCAGCCGCGCTTCGCGCCAGCGCCCGGCATCGGCGCGGCGGGCGCGCAACCGCGCCGCGGCCAGGACCCGCGCCCGGGCCAGCAGTCGCGCGGCCAGGCGATCGAAAGCGGGTTCGCTGCCGCTCATGCCAGGCGCAGCCGCCGCCACGGCCGCCACAGCGCGGCGACCGCGGCGGGCGGCAGCGGCGCGGCCCCGCTCGTCTCGCGCTCGCGATGCTGGTGCGCGGCCAGACGCATGACCCCATGGCGCAGCCCGTCGGGCAGCGCGTGCCAGTCGGGCGCGAGGCCGGCGGTGAAGCGCACGGCGATGCGCGGCGCGGGCGCGGATGCGGGCGCGGTCAGCCGCACGCGCCCGCCGCCGTCCGCGTCCAGGTCGACCTCCCAGGCATCGGCCGCCAGAGCGAAGCGCGGCCCCGCCGGAGCCAGGCCGTAAAGCGCGGTGATCGCCTGCACCGGCCGCGTCGCCAGCACCTGCCAGCCGCGAACGGCCGGCAGCATTTCCTCGCAGACGGCTTGCAGCGGCATCATGCCGGTGAAGCCCGCGCAGGCATCGAGCGCGGCGGCAAGCAGCGCGGCCAGCGGCGCATCGTCCGCCGCGGTAGTGATGCCGAGCCATTGTTTCAGCTCGGCCAGCGCCGCAGGCGCAAGCGCCGGCGGCGTGACGATGATCCGCTGCATGGGAGTTTTCCTTTCGCCGCAGGATTTTCAGGCCACGATGCGCAGCAGCTTGATCGCGTCGCTGTCGAGCACCTGTCCGCCGATCCGCTTCACTGCATAGAAGTGGACGAAAGGCTTGTTGGTGAAGGGATCGCGCAGGATCGTCGTCGCGCTGCGCTCGGCGATCAGGTAGCCGGCGCGGAAATTGCCGAAAGCGATCGGAAAGCTGCCGGCGCCGATATCGGGCATGTCCGCGGCATCGACCACCGGATAGCCGAGCAACCGGTCGGGCTGGCCTTCGACCAGACCCGGCTGCCAGAGGAAAGCGCCGTTCGCATCCTTGAGCTTGCGCACTTGCGCCAGCGTCGCCGAGTTCATCACCCATGTCGCGCCCTGGCGATGGCCCGCCTTGAGCATGTGGACGAGGTCGATCAGCTTCAGCTCGGGATTGGCGTCGAAGCCGGTAGCATTGCCGCTGGCGAGATATTGCAGCGTGCCGAAAGCGCGCAGGGCATCGCCGGTCGCGGCAGTCGGCGCGGACAGGAAGCCGCGGGGCCGGTCGATGCCGTTGCCGGCGACGAAAGCCGCACCTTCGGCACGGGCGAATTCCGCGGCGATCTCCCCGGCCAGCCAGTCCTGAAAATCGAAGCCGGCATCGTCGAGCATTGCCTGGCTTGCCGCCGGATTGGCGTAAAGCTCGCCCGTGGGCGGGGCGATCTCGGCGAATTCCGGGGTGTCGGTTTCGGGCCGCGCGGCGGTTTCGCCGACCCAGCCCGAAGCCGTGCCGCCGGTGGTGATCAGCTTGCGGTAGCCGGCCGTGCCGGTCTGCACGACCTGGGCGATCGCGCGGATCGGGCTGAGATTCCGCAGCCGCGCGGCGATTGCCGCGTCGATCTCACGCGGGACGGCATAGCCGCCATCGGCCGGCACCGCGCCCGACAGCGATTTCAGTTCAGTCTCGCGGCCGCGGCGCAGATAGCCGTCGACGAAGCTTTTCACTTCGGGGCCGGCGAAATCCGCGCCGCCGGGCACCGGCCGCGCGGCGGCGCGGGCAATGCGGGCGAGCCGCGCTTTCACCTCGTCGACATCCGCGCGCAGCACACCGAGCGCCTGGTCGGCGGCATCCTGACGGGCGACGAGATCGAAAGAGGTGTCGAGCACCTCGGCGGGAGCGACGATATCCATGGGCATTCCCCTTTTCACGAAAAGACCGCGCAAAAAGCGGCCGGACAAACGAACGGAAGCGCGCCCTCCCGGCAAGGAAAGGGGCGCAAAGAGAGGGCGCAGGCGGACGGGTTTTATCTTCCCCGATGGCCTGTCCCACCGGGAGCGGAGTCTTCAGGCGATCAGATGGACGCGGGCGCCGTGCTGCATCGGGTGGGTGACCAGGCTGACTTCGAACAGGTCGATGTCGGTCAGCTCGCGCCCCGCCGCATCGCGGCGAAAGCCGCGCGCGCGGTAGCCGAAGCTCAATCCATCCACCGCGCCGCGGCGCAGCGCCAGCGCGGCCGCGCCATGGTCGTTGTCGAGCCCGGCGATCACCCGCAGCCCGCGCGCGTCCTCGGCAATGCGCTCGATCCAGCCGATGCGCAGTTCGGGCCGGTGCTGCCAGCACAGCGGCAGCGGGCCGCGGCGCTCGGCCAGAGCGCGCGCGAAAGCGCCGCGGCGGATCACGTCGCGCACCGCGTCGCGCCGGCCGAACAGGGCGGCATAGCCGGCGAACCTCACTTGGCCAGCCCGCCCAGGCCGAGACGCCAGGCGATGCCGAGCAGCAGCAGCGCCAGCAGGCCCCGCACCGCCCAGGCCACCACGGCTTTCCAGGCGCTCGCCTTGGCATCGCGCCAGGCGCGCAGCAACTGGCGCAGTTCGACCAGATCGCCGGGCGCATGATCGTCGTCGAGGCCCAGCCCGGCCAGCGCCCGCCGGGCGCCCAGCTCGGTGGCTTCCTCGACAATGGCGCGCAGCAGCACGAGATCGGTGCCTTCCGCCGCCGGCCGCGCGATCAGCCGGGTCAGCATATCGTTGTCGTTCATGGCGTTTTCTCCGGCTGTGCGGGGAGCCCGAGCAGCGCGCGCTTTTCGTCGTCGGACAGGAAAGCCGCCCCGCTCACTTGCGCCCAGAGCCGCTCGCGGTCCTCGGCGAGCGCGGGCACGCGGTCGAGGTCGACGGCAAGCTGCGCCTCAGGGAACCAGGGCGCCAGCCCTTCGGCCAGGGCGGCGAGGATCTTGCCCGCCAGCGGCAGCAGCGTCAGCCGCCACAGGGCGCGGTTGGCCTCGCGGTAATTGGCGTAAGTGGCATCGCCCGGCAGGCCCAGCAGCATCGGCGGTACGCCGAAAGCCAGCGCGATGTCGCGCGCCGCCGCGGCCTTGAGCGTGGCGAAATCCATGTCGGCGGGCGACAGGCTCAACGATTGCCAGGTGAGGCCGCCTTCGAGCAGCATCGGCCGCCCGGCATTGGCCGGCCCGGCAAAAGCGTGGGACAGTTCCGCTTGCAGCCGGTCGAACTGCTCGGCGGTGAGCCCGCCCGCATCGCCCGCATCATAGACCAGCGCGCCGGACGGCCGCGCCGCATTGTCGAGCAGTTCGCGGTTCCAGCGCGCCGCGGCATTGTGAATCGCCACCGCCTGATCGGCCGCGGCAAGGCAGCCCGCACCGTAATGATCGTCGGCCGGGTGGAAATGGCGGATATGGATGAGGTCGGGCAAGGCATCCTCGTCCAGCAGCGGGATCGTCAGGCTCTTTTCACCGACGCGATAGGTGAAAGCCGCCGGCCAGCCATCGGCGCCGGCGATCACCTGCATACGGTCGGGCCGCAGGGCGAACAGCTCGACCGGGTGGCCGCGCGCGTCCTTCATCACCTGGACATAGGCATTGCCGTGCAGCAGCAGGTTTGCCGCCAGCGTTTCCAGCAGCGCCTGCCCGGCACTGGTGGCCGCGACCAGCGCCGCCAGCGCGGGATCGGACACCCGCAGCGGCGCCCCGGCAATCCCTTCGGCCACCAGCCGGACCGCGCGCTGCGCTACCGGGTTTTCCAGATAGGCGCGCTTCACCGCCCGGCCATAGTCGTAAGGCAGGCCGTGCCCGCCGCCATCGGCGAAGAACCACGGCGAGGCAAAGCCGCGCGCCAGCGGCACCCGCGCACGGGCGCCCTTGAAAGCGGCGGCCAGCGTCTGAAGGAAAGACATCGCTTGCAACCTTTCGCTTGCTCCCCGGCAGGGGGAGAGAAAGAAGGGGCAGCCGGCCGGACGCAGCAACGGGCGGGCGCGGCCGCGGGCACAGGCAACACAAAGGCATTCACGCCAGCCGCACACGCGGCATGGCCTGCTGTTTCAGCATCAGTTCGGTCAGCGCCCAGACGAGCGCGTCGGCGCGATCGGGCGAACGGCCCGCCCCCTGATAGCCGCCGCCCGCGATCAGCCCGCACAGCTCGTCCTCCAGCGCGGGGAAGATCCCGGCGTGGCGCACCCGGCCGGCTTCGTAAAGCGCCGCCACCGGCTCTGCCCGCGCCGCCTTGCCGCGGCTGGCATGGACCAGCCGCAGCGGCAGGGCGATATCGGCCGCGCGCAGCACGCTGGCCACCATCGCCCCGCCCTGGTTGGCTTCGGCGACCACCCGGTCGGCCTGCCAGACGCGCGCCGCATCGGCCACGCCGCGTGCCCAGCGCTCGGGGCTGGCACCGGCAAGCGAGGCGTCGGCCAGCACCCGTGCCAGGCCATCCTCGCCGAGCGCCGCAACGACGATGCCGCAGGCATCGCCATCGGCCGAGGCCGGCGGATCGACGCCGATCACCACCCGCGCCGGCGGCGCCGATGCCGCCGGCTCGCGGCATTCCTCGATCAGCGCCCGTGTCCACAGCGCGCCGGGCAAGTCCTCGATCAGTTCGCCGTCCAGTTCCTGCCGGCCCAGCACCGACCGGCCGAAAGTGCGGCGCATGTCGGCCAGGAAGCGCGCCGGCAGGTTGCCGGCATTGTCCACGGTGCCGCCGCGGCGCACGGCGACGCCCGGTTCGGCCAGCAGGCGCTTCACCAGCGGCACCGCGCGCGGCGTGGTCGTCGCCAGCACGCGCGGGTGCTCACCCAGCCGCAGGCCCAGCAGCAGGTTGTCCCAGGCGGCCACGGCCCGGCCGCCGGCATTCTCCCATTTCGCCACTTCATCGCACCAGGCATGGCTGTGCTGCGGCCCGCGCAGGCTTTCCGGCTCCAGCGCCGAATAGAGCAGGGCCTGCGCGCCGTTGGGCCAGGTCAGCCGGCGCAGCGACGGCTCGAAGCAGGGGGCGAAAGCCGGCGGGCTTACCGCGACGACACCGCTTTCCCCTTCCACCATCACCGCCCGCGCCTCGCCGAGCGTGGCCGCGACCAGCGCGATCCGCGCGGCCGGATCGGCAGCGGCGGCGGCGCGGACCCATTCGGCCCCGGCCCGCGTCTTGCCGAAGCCGCGCCCGGCGAAAATCAGCCAGACCTGCCAGTCGCCCGGCGGCGGCAATTGCTCGTCACGCGCCCACAGGCGCCAGTGATAGGCGAAGCGCCGGCGTTCCTCCCCGTCGAGCGTGAGCAGCTTCTCCATCCGCCGGGGCGAAGGCAGTTCCAGAAGCTCTGCCAGCCGCTCACTCTCCGCCATGGCCGCCCCCGGTGCCGTTTTCATCTGCGGCGACGACGGCAGCGGACCGCGCGCGCCGGCGGGGGCGATCAGGATCGGTCATGCGGGGGCTATCCATGAATCGGGGCGGGAGCGGCCGGCCGGGGCGGCGACTCGCTCCATCGCGATGTTCCCGTTATGTACCGAATGATCGTGACACTGTCAAGCAGAATTAACCGATACGGTTATCAACCCGCAAAACCGGTTCCCACTTCTGCGTACGATGCCCTGAAGCAAACTGCGTGCTTCAGGAATCACGAGAGTTTG
>JAITWR010000025.1 GCA_031285165.1 Novosphingobium sp. | reverse complement strand
GCAACCGCCGGTCCGGCCGTTGCAACGGCCATTCTGGGCCAGGTGGGGCAGCCCATGGCGATCTGGCGAGGCCGGCGCTGGACACGGGCGTTCGGCTGGCAGGAAATACAGTCGTTGCGTTTTGACTGCACGGGAACCGCGCCGATCGATCATCGATTGGCAGGACTGGTGGATGTTCCGGATTTGTCGCTGCTCCCCGAACGCCTTCCGGGCAAGCCGGCCGTCACCGTCCGCGCGGGCACCGAACTGCGAGTTCAGAACCTGGCGCTTGCTCTCGCCAGCCGGCTGGTGAGATTCCGGATGATCAGGACACTGGCGCCGCTGGCCCGGTGGCTGCTGCCTGTTCAGGCGCTGACCCGTTCGTGGGGAAGCGATCGCTCCGCCATGACGGTGCGGCTCTCTGGCGACAGGAAGGGCGAAAGGGTCGAACGGCGATGGACGCTGATTGCCGATCGAGGCGATGGCCCCGAGATACCCGCCCTGTCGATTGTCCCGATTGTGACGCGTATATTGGCCGGGCAGGAAGCGCCCGGCGCGCGGGATGCCGGACAATGCCTGACACTCGCAGACTACGCGGGTGCCTTCGCAACGCTGGCGATACATCAGGAAACGACAGAGGAGATCGCCGCCCCTTCGCTCTATCGACGTGTGATGGGTGAGAACTTCTCCACGCTTGCGCCCGAAGTTGCCGCCATACACGATGTGCTGCGTGACGGCGGCGCAACGGGTGAAGCGGAAGTCACAGGCGCAAGCAACCGGATCGGCGGGCTGATCGCGCGGATTGTCGGCTTCCCCCGCGCCGGCCGTCATCCCTTGCATGTGCATTTTCAGGAGCGGGACGGGAAAGAAGAGTGGACACGTGATTTCGGCGGCCGGAAATTTCGCAGCCAGCTCAGTCAACATGGTGCCTGGCTGATCGAACGCTTTGGCCCCATGCGCTTCGCCTTCGACCTTCCCGCTGCCGATGGCGGATTGACGATGGCCATGCAGCGCTGGTGGATAGGCCCCATCCCGCTGCCCGGGGTGCTGGCGCCCCGCTCAACCGCACGCGAATGGGCCGCAGCCGGCCGCTTCCATTTCGATGTCTCGATCGAACTCCCGCTCGTGGGGCGCCTGGTTCATTATCGGGGATGGTTGAAGATGAGCGCGGGCGAAACGGCTGCGAAGCCATAGCATTCATCGCCGGCAATACCGTCATTAACCGCTTCCCACTTTTGCGCACGATGTTCTAACGTGACGGCATGGCTGCTCTTTCCCTTCCGGCGCTGCATGCCAGCCACAGCGGTTGCTGGCTGCGCGATGCGTCCGGGGAGCATGATGGCGGCATCACCCGCGCGGTCGGCAAGGGCGAGGCGATCACGGCGGCAGCGGATACGCCGCTGCTGATGCTGAACGCGCCGCTGGTGGCGACGCGGCTGGGCTACCCGGACCTTTCGGGGCTGGATCTGCTCGAACTTTTCGCCTTCATCCACCCGGCACGTTTCATCGTGCCGACGCCCAAAGGGCTGGCGCACGCGCTGGGGCTGGATGAGCCCGCCGGCGATGCCGATGTGCCGGCGCTGCTGCAAGCCGCGGCGGGCGCGCTGCTGGCAACCTGCGAAAGCGCCGACTGGCCCGAGCGCGAAGGCGCCTGGAGCGCACTGCAATCGCTGGTGCGGATGCGCTGGCCCTGGGCAACGCAACTGGCCCCGCGCATCGCCCGGCCCGAACAGGCGGAGCGCTGGCTCTTTTCCAGACTGCCCGAATGGGAGGAAGCGCCGGAGCGGCCGCAGCCCGCACAGGTTCTGCTGGAGGAAGGCGCGGTGCTCGACCGCCTTTCCAGCCTGACCGGCAAAGCCGCCGAACAGCGGCCGGGCCAGCGCGCCTATGCCGCCGAGGCGGCACGGGCTTTCACGCCGCGCCCGCGCGATGCCGCGCCGCATGTGCTGCTGGCACAGGCCGGCACCGGCATCGGCAAGACGCTTGGCTATCTCGCCCCCGCATCGGTCTGGGCCGGGGCATCGGGCGGCACCGTCTGGGTTTCGACTTACACCAGGGCGCTGCAACGCCAGTTGCGCCGCGAAAGCCGCCGCGCCTGGCCGGCACGGCGCGCCGACGGCAGCCAGCCCGTCGTGGTGCGCAAGGGGCGCGAGAACTACCTCTGCCTCCTGAATCTGGAGGATGCGCTCCAGGGCGGCTTCAGGGGCCGCGCGGCGATCCTGGCGCAACTGGTTGCGCGGTGGGCCGCCTATAGCCAGGACGGCGACATGATCGGCGGCGATCTGCCCGGCTGGCTGGGGACGCTGTTCCGCCAGCGCGGCATCGCATCGCTGACCGACCGGCGCGGCGAATGCGTCTATGCCGGCTGTCCGCATTACCGGAAATGCTTCATCGAGCGTGCGGCCCGCGCCTCGGCCCAGGCCGACCTCGTCATCGCCAACCACGCGCTTGTCATGGTCAACGCCGCGCGCGGAAGGGATCGCGCCGCGCGGCCGACACGGCTGATCTTCGACGAGGGCCATCACGTCTTCGCAGCCGCCGATTCAACTTTCGCCGCGGCGCTGACGGGCGCCGAGACGATCGAGCTGCGCCGCTGGGTGCTGGGGCCGGAACGCGGCGCCAAAGGCCGGCGGCGCGGCCTGTCGGCCCGGCTTGCCGATGTCGCCGGCTATGACGAGCAGGGCGGCAAGGCGATTGCCGCCGCCCGCGCCGCTGCCGAAGCGCTGCCCGGCGATGGCTGGCTCCAGCGGCTGATCGAAGGCACGCCGTCCGGCCCGATCGAAGACCTGTTCGCCGCCGTGCGGGCACTTGTCCATGCACGCGACGAAAGCGGCGGGCAGGACGCAGGCTATGGCCTGGAGACCGAGGCCGCGCAGCTCGAAGGCCCGTTCATCGAACTGGCGCAGGCCGCCGAAGCCGCCCTTGCCGGGCTGCGCAAGCCGCTGATCCGGCTCGGACTGCGGCTCGATGCGCTGCTGGAAGACCCGCCCGACTGGCTCGATGCTTCCGGCCGTGCGCGGATCGACGGGGCGCGCCATTCGCTTGCCTGGCGGATCGATCTGCTCGCGGCCTGGGAAGCGCTGCTGCACCGGCTGGGCGGCCCGGCCGATCCCGAATTCATCGACTGGCTGGCCGTCGATCGGTCCGATGCGCGCGAATACGACATCGGCCTCCATCGCCGCTGGCTCGACCCGATGAAGCCTTTCGCCCGGACAGTGCTGGAGCCCGCGCATGGCGTCATGCTGACTTCCGCGACACTGCGCGACGGCGATGACTGGGATGCCGCCGTCGCCCGCAGCGGCGCCGCGCATATCGGCGTCTCCCCGCGCCTCGCTGCTTTCGAGAGCCCTTTCGACTATGCGCAGCAAGCCGAAGTGCTGATCGTTACCGACGTGCCCAGGGGCGACATTCCCGCGCTCGCCGCCGCCTATGCCCGGCTGATCGAGGCGGCGGGCGGCGGCGCGCTCGGCCTGTTCACCGCGATCCGGCGGCTGCGCGCGGTCCATGGCCGCATCGCCGATCGCCTCGCCCGCGCCGGACTGCCGCTGTTCGCGCAGCATGTCGATCCGATCGATACCGGAACGCTGGTGGACATCTTCCGCGACGATCCGGCCGCCTCGCTGCTCGGCACCGATGCGCTGCGCGACGGCGTCGACGTGCCCGGCCATTCGCTGCGGCTCGTGGTGATGGAACAGGTGCCCTGGCCCAAGCCCTCGATTCTCCACCGGGCGCGGCGGCTGGCGGGCGGCGGCCCGGCGCATGACGACCGCATCATCCGTGCCCGGCTGGCCCAGGCGTTCGGCCGGCTGATCCGCAGCCGTGAGGATCATGGCCACTTCGTCGTGCTGTCCGCCGCCTTTCCCTCGCGCCTGCTCAACGCCTTTCCGTCCGGCACGCCGATACGCCGCCTGACGCTCGACGAGGCTTTACAATGCGTGGCCGGCGGTGTTTCAGGATCGACCATGCCGATCGCACGAACTTCTCCCCGGCCCGCATGAAGACGCTGGGCATCTGGCGCCATGCCAAGTCGGACTGGAACGACCGCAACGCGCGCGACTTCGACCGGCCGTTGAACCGGCGCGGGCTTGAGGGCGCGGCGATCATGGGGCGGCACATCGCCGCGCAGCCGATCTACTGGGAACGGATCATCGCCTCGCCCGCGGTGCGGGTCGCCCAGACGATCGAGCTTGGCGCCCAGGCCGCACGGATCAATCCGCAAGTGCGCTGGGACCGGCGCATCTACCTCGCCAGCTCGGCGACGCTGCTCGACCTGCTGCGCGAGCAGGACGGCGAGCCGGCGACGCTTCTGATGGTCGGGCACAATCCCGGCCTGGAAGACCTGATTTTCGATCTGGTGCCCGACGACGGCAGCAATCCGCTGCGCGACATCGTCGAGGAAAAGTTCCCCACGGCGGCCTACGCAGTGCTGGAAATGGACATCGCACGCTGGGCCGATCTCGGGGAAGGCAGCGCGCGCCTGGTCGCACTCACCCGCCCGCGCGACCTCGACCCCGCGCTGGGGCCGGAACCGGCGGGTTAGGCCAGGGTGCGGCTAACCGAAACCGCTTCGCCCCGCCCCGCCCGATAGCCGCCCGATAGCCCCCTCCCCTTCAGGGGAGGGGGTTGGGGGAGGGG
>JAITWR010000160.1 GCA_031285165.1 Novosphingobium sp. | reverse complement strand
GTCAAGCCCGAGACGATCAACGCCTGGGAAGTCGGTTTCAAGTACGACGACCGCAGGTTGAGCCTCGATCTGTCGGCCTTCTACTATGATTACAAGAATCTCCAGGTGTCGCTGTTCCTTGAGGGCAAGGCCAACATCATCAACGCGGCCCAGTCGAAGATCTACGGCATCGACGGCGCGATCCGTTACGAGCTGTTCAACGGCTTCCAGCTCAGTGCCGGCGCCTCGTGGACGCACGCCCGTTACAAGAAATTCGACATCGCGCCCATCTATGAGCCCGATCCGTTTACGGGCAATACCCCCGAAACGGGGACGGGGATGTTCAAGGTGGTGCTGACGCAGCTCAACGACGTGACCATGCAGCGCGTGCCCGAATTCACCGCCAATCTGGGCGCCCGCTACAAGACGACGGTGGCCGATGGCGAACTCGCGCTTTCGACCAACCTCTACTACACCTCGACCGTCCACTTCGGCCCGTCGGGCGTGCAGTTCCCGCAGAAAGGCTATGAAGTTCTGTCGGCCCGCGCGCAGTGGACCGATCCGGGCAACCGCTACACCGTCGCGGTCTATGGCGATAACCTGACCAACAACCGCTACATGACGGCGGTGCAGTACAACACCATCGGCCTGGGCGCGAACTGGAGCCAGCCGACGACCTATGGCATCGAGGTCGGCGTCAAGTTCTGACGCAAGGCAGCTTCGCCGGAAAAAGCCCTCTCCGGGCCGGCTCGGAGAGGGCTTTTTCTTTGGGACGCGCCGTTGTGTTCTTTCCGCTCGCCTGCCTTCATCGTCACCCTGAAACAAGTTCAGGGTGACGATGTGGGGTTGGGTTCAGCGCGCCGGGCGCTGCCTGGCCGGCAGGGCTGCCCCTATGCCTCTGCCGCCACGATCTGCGCGGCCATGGCTACGAGCCGCCGGGCCTGGTCGAGATGCAGCAGTTCGGCCATCCTGCCTTCGACGCGGATCGCGCCCTTGCCGGCGTTTTCGGGCAGGGCGAAGGCGGCGATTATCGCGTGCGCCCGGGCCAGTTCCTCCTCGTCCGGTGAGAAGACCGCGTTGCACGGCGCGATCTGGTCCGGGTGGATCAGGCTCTTGCCGTCGAAGCCGAACAGCAGGCCCTGTTCGGCCTCCGTGCGGAAAGCGGCGAGATCGCGGAACTCGTTGCAGACGCCGTCGAGGATGGCGACGCCGTGCGCCCGCGCCGCCGCGACCGCGAGGGAGAGGAACGGCAGGAACGGTGTCCGTCCGGGTGTCAGCCCGGCGCGCATTTCTTTGGCGAGATCGTTGATTCCCATGACGAACAGCGAGAGCCGCGTGGTCCTTGCCCGGGCGGCGATCGCGTCGAGCTGCGCGATGCAGGCGCAAGTCTCGATCATCGCCCAGAGCTGCAACTGCTCCGGCGCGGCGGCAAGCGCGGTCTGACAGTGTGCGATATCGGCGGGCGACGAGACTTTGGGCACCAGCACCGCATCGGCGCCCGATCCGGCGATGGCGGCAAGGTCGTCGGCGCCCCAGGGGGTGTCGATGCCGTTGGCGCGGATCGCCACCTCGCGCGGGCCGAAGCCGCCTTCGCGCACCGCGGCCACCGCCGCGGCGCGCGCTTCCTCCTTGGCTTCCGGGGCAACCGCGTCCTCAAGGTCGAGAATCACGATGTCGGCGGGCAGGGTGCGCGCCCTGGCGATCGCCCTGGGGTTGGAGGCGGGCAGGTACAGCGCGCTGCGGCGCGGGCGTTCGATCGTTGTCATGCCGCCCGCGATAGCGCCTTGCCGCCCGCCTGTCAGCCTCTTGTCAGCCCCGGTAGCCGAGGCCGGCGAGGGCTTTTTCGGTTTCCGTCCAGAGCCGCTCGCCCGCGGCCGCATCCTTGCCGTGCGGCTGGATCGGCTGTTCCTGCATGTCATAGAACATGCGGCCGCCGGGGGCGCCGGTTTCGGCCGCGGTCGCCATCCAGACCAGGGTTTTCGCGACTTCCCCGGGCGTCATCCCCGGCGATGCGGCAAGATAGCTCTGCATCTGCTCGTCGCCGTGGCTGGAGAAATTGGTGTGGACCACGCCGGGCACGAGCGCCTGCGAGACGATGCCCTTGCCGCTTGTCCGGCGGGCCAGCTCAAGATTGAACAACTGGTTCGCCAGCTTGGCCTCGCAATAGACCGCGGAAGCGTTGAACTCGCCGCCGAGATGCTGGAGATCGTCCCAGTGGAGCCCGCCCGTCGGTTGCAGGTAGGCGAGCGAGGAAACCGCGATGATGCGGACCGCGCCGGGGGCGCCGGCCGCTGCCGTCGCTTCGATCAGGGGCATCAGTTCGCGAGTCAGGAGGAAAGGCGCGAAGTGGTTGGCCGCGAAGGTTTCCTCGGTCCCCTCGCCGGTCAGGTAGCGCTGGTCGCGCACGCCGCCGGCATTGTTGATCAGCACGTCGATCCGCCCGGTCCGGGCCTTGATATCGTCGGCCAGCCGCTTCGTTTCCGCCATCAGCGACAGGTTGGCGCGCAGGAAGTCCACTTTCCCGCCGTTTGCCGCGGCATCGCGGATTTCGGCCTCGGCCCCGGCGCTGCGCCCGGCATCGCGGCCCTGGCCGATCACATGCCAGCCCATCCGGGCGAAGCTTTTGGCGGTTTCCAGGCCGATGCCGGAACTTGCGCCGGTGATGACGACGACGCGCTGGACGGAAGTTTCGCTCATTTCGATCCTCTCTCGGGGTTGTCGGTAATTTCCGGCGGGCAGTATGGGCGGGGCAGCGCGCCGTCCAGAAAGAACCGCACGCCATAATCCACCCGCCGGCGGAGCTGCCCGGCGGACAGCGGTATTCCCGACAGGATGAAGCGCACCGGGCCGCTTACCACCATGCTCATGAAGGCGTTGGCCGCCATGATCGGGTCCGCCACCGCCAGCCGCCCGGCCGTGGTTTCGCGCGCGAGCAGGCCGGCGAGGAACTTGATCGTCGGCATCGCGCCGATCTCGTAAGTCTCGGTGAAGATTTCGGGGAAGCGGTAGCTTTCGGTCTGGATGATCCGTTGCAGCTTCAGGCCCTCGGGCGAGGAGACGAGATCGATGCGCAGCATGGCGATGTTGGTCAGCGTCTGTTCCAGATCGCCGACATCGGTTGCGCGGATGCGTTCGGGCGCGATCGAATAGCGCTCGATCGCGCGATGCACCGCGGCGCGGAACAGCGCGCCTTTATCGGCATAGCGGGCATAGACAGTGCGCTTGGTCATGCCGACATCGCCGGCGATCGCTTCGATCGTCGCCTGTTCGAAGCCCTTGTCGAGAAAATGGTCGAGCGCGCGGTCGAGCAGTTCGGCGTGGCGTGCCTGCGCCTGTTCGCGCGTGGGGCGGCCGGCGCGGGGACGGCGGATCGCGGAGATTTCGTTCATGGCTCGTCACCCCGCTCTATCTGGCCCGCAGGCGAATCGCGTATAATGACACGCTTGCGTATCCAATTTATCGGGAAGCCCTGCCGAAACAAGCGAAATAGAGCCGGCACTCCCTGACGCACGCTGCAAAAAACCGCTTTGCCCTCCGCGGAAAGGTGGCCACAATGACACCTGGACGTATCATTACATGGCGATTCGCCGGGAGAGAACAGCGTGGGTGAAGCCGCTTCCAGCTTGCTCGAATATATGCCGGGGGCATCGGGCTTCGACATTCCCTGGTCCGCCATCCGCGACCTTCAGATCACCGCGATGAACGAGCGGTTGCAGGAACGGGCGGACAGGATCAGGCTCGTCGGCCTGCGCGCCAGGGATGCCGGCATCAGCGCGATCCGCAGCCTGGAAGATGTCGTGCCGCTGCTGCTGCCGCACACCGCTTACAAGAGCTACCCGGAAAGCTTCCTCACCGAGAAGAAGTGGGACCGTCTGACCAGGTGGCTCGGCACCGTCTCGGCCTATCCGACCGACAGGGTCGACCTGTCCGATGTTCGGGAAATCGACGACTGGGTCGAAGCCTGCGCCCGCGCGGGCCTGTATGTCGCCTGTTCGAGCGGCACGACCGGCAAGTCGGCGATGCTGGTCGCTTCGCAGCAGGATGTCGACTTCACCTGCCAGGACGGCGTCGCCGCCGTCCAGTGGGGTTCCGACGTTCGCCGGGGGGACATGCGCACGCCCGCGGGCGCGGCCGGCGCTGTCGCATATACGCACAAGAACATGGCGATGGGCATGGCCTTGATGGACGCTTTCGTCGATCCTGCCGCGCCGCGTTTCCAGTCGGGCCTGCCGCCGGTGACGATCGGCTCGCTCACCCGGATGATCGCGCTGCGCAAGGCGATTGCCGACGGCACGGCCATGCCCGGCGAGATCCAGGAATACGAGGCGGAATCGGAAGCGCGCCAGAAAGGGCTTGATGAAGCGCAGGTCGGCGCGGTCGAGGATATCATCGGCAAGCGCGGGCAGAAACTTTACATCACCGGCATGTGGGGTTCGCTCTATCCCTTTGCCGAGGCGGTTCGCGCGCGCGGCTACAGCGCGAAGGACTTCCACCCCGAAAACAGCGTCTATCTCGGCGGCGGCCTCAAGCGGGCGAAGCTGCCGGCGAATTTTCGCGAATACGTTTACGAGACTTTCAACCTGCAACCGCGCTTCATCTACCAGATGTACGGCATGCAGGAACTGGGCACATCGATGCCGCGCTGCCAGCAGGGCCACCGCTATCACATTCCGCCGTGGCTGGTCTGCCTGCCGCTCGACAAGGCCGGCGATGCCCTGGTGCCCGGTGTCGGCGAGGGCGCTGTCGAGGGGCGGGCGGCCTTCTTCGACCTGTCGATGGACGGGCGCTGGGGCGGCGTGATTTCGGGCGATCACATCCATGTCGATTACAGCCCCTGCGCCTGCGGCAACCGTTCGCCCTCGATCCGCGATGACATCTATCGCTATGCGGACCTTGAAGGCGACGACAAGATCGGCTGCGCCGGGACGGTCGACGCCTATGTGCGGGGCCTGTCCTGACGGCTTGCGAAACCAGGGAGAATAGCAATGGCATGCGCTTATGTCGTTTTCATCCGCGAGGGGGAGATCGTCGACCCCGAAGCGATGGCGGCCTACAAGAACGCCGGCACGGGATCGCCGCCCGATCCGAATGTCAAACCCCGCGCCCTTTACGGCGCGTTGGAGACGATCGAGGGCGAAGCCGCGGACGGCATCGTCATCATTGAGTTCCCGTCGATGCAGGCGGCGCGGGACTGGTACTATGGCGATTATCACGAGCGCGCCAGGCTGCGGCAGAAGGCCGCTCCCTATCGCGGGTTCATCGTCGAGGGCCTGTGACCTTGCCCCACATCCGGCTCTAATGGCGCGCGGCTGCTGGTGATCGGCCTTGCGTCAAGCCCGGATCACGGTTTATTCTCACCGCTTCCAGGCTGAGATGCTGTGCCGTCCGGCGGCGGAGGAACGACGATCCTGGCGCTGTTGGGAAAACGGCCGGCGCCGCGCGGATTGTCGTCCGCGCCGATGTGCAGGGTGTCGCCGTGCAGCGATACCTTGCCGTCATAGCGGTCACCCAGCGGAATACTTCCCATACGTTTTATCAGGCAACGCTGCCGTCCGGCAGTCAGGCTTTTATTATCCGCATCGTAGGAAAAGCCCTGGTCGAAAACCAGTGTCACCAGAAGCAGGCTTTCGAAGACACCCGTGCCGCCACTGTTGAGGGCGGTGCGCAGGACGTGAATGCCCCGGGAAGTGCTGCCGACCCATTGGTAGGAAAAAGAAGCAGGATCATCGCAAGTCCCATCCTGACAGGAGCGAGGGGCCATAGTGAGAATCGTGTCCGAATCTCCCCCGGTCGACCGCTCCGATCCGAACTCTCCGAAATAGCGGTTCGTGCCGATCGCCTCGTTCAGATTGATCGCCACCACCTGTTCGCCGCCATCGCTGATCCAGCCTTCCAGATCCTGGATGATGCGCGGACTGACAACACCCTGCGTGAACGCGGACGCATCGCATGGAACGTCACCTGCCATGGCGGGCGGGATTACGAATGCGCCAGATGCGCAGATCAGCGCGGCCCGGATGCCGTATCGATACGATAGCTGCCGGCGGCGCCGCGTCCCAGCCGGAAATATCCTCATGCAATGTCCTCACGCGATTGTTGTTGTCGTGTAAGCGCCTGGCTGTGGCGTCTCAACAGGTTGTTCATTGGCCGGGTCGGGCGATTGATGGATGGCATGGGCCTGTGATCGAATAGACTGGACAGGGCACGGCACGAAGGAGCATTTTCGGTTGATGGGCAGAATCGCACTGATCGCCGGCGTTCTTTTCGCGTTCGCCGTTTCCCCGGCAGCACAGGCCGAACTGGCCGTCGGCGCGCGGGCTCCCGATTTTACCGCGCAAGGCGCCAGGGCCGGCAAGGTTGAGCGTTTCAGCCTGCGCGCGGCGCTGCGCCGCGGGCCGGTGGTGGTCTATTTCTTCCCCAGGGCCTTCACCCGGGGCTGCACGCTGGAGACGCGCGCCTTTGCCGAGGCGATGGAGCAGTTTCATGCCGCCCATGCCACGGTGATCGGCATGTCGGCCGACGACTTGCCGACATTGCAGCGCTTCTCGATCGAGGAATGCCGCGGCAAGTTCCCCGTCGCGGCGGCGACGCCCGCGATCGTGCGTGCCTATGACGTGGCGATGAAGCGGGATGCGCTGCCGCCGGCGGTGCAGGCGACCATGCCGGCGGGGCTGGCGGGCCGCACGTCCTATGTGATCGCGCCCGATGGCCGGATCGCTTTCGTACATGCGGACATCGACTATCGCGACCATGTCCGCCTGACATTACAGGCGGTGCAGGCGCTGGGCCGCGGGCATTAGGGGCAGGCTGCGGATAATCGTTTGTGCGCTGCGATTTCGCCGGTCGCCGGATGGTTTCGTCCGGTGCGGAAATCCCTCGGGCCGGCGCACGGGAAAACTTTACAAATCGCCGCGCTCGGTTAAGCGGGGCGCCGCAGTTTCGGAGTTGATGCAATGCGTGCCGAAGGGCAGGCTCATATAGACCGGATCGAGGCCGCATTGGCGCTCGTCCGCAAATTTCTCGACTGGGATCGCGCCTTGCGCCGGCTCGACGAGCTGAACGCGCGTGTCGAGGATCCCGGGCTGTGGGACAATCCCAGGGAAGCCGAAGCGGTCATGCGCGAGCGGCGGCGGCTGGATGCGGCCATCGGCACTGTCAGGCAGATCGCCCGGGAAATGGCCGATGCCGTCGAATTCGTCGAGCTTGGCGAGGCCGAGGGCGACGACGATACGGTCGACGAGGGGCTGGCCTCGCTGGCCGCGCTGGCCGACCGGGCCGATGCCGACAAGGTCCAGGCGCTGCTTGCGGGCGAGGCGGACGCCAACGATGCCTATCTCGAAGTCCACGCCGGCGCCGGCGGCACCGAGAGCCAGGACTGGGCCGAGATGCTCCAGCGCATGTACACGCGCTGGGCCGAGCGCCACGGCTACAAGGTCGAGCTGGTCGAATACCATGCCGGCGAGCAGGCCGGGATCAAAAGCGCGACGCTGCTGATCAAGGGCGAGAACGCCTATGGCTATGCCAAGACCGAGAGCGGGGTGCATCGTCTGGTCCGCATCAGCCCTTATGATAGCTCGGCGCGGCGGCACACCAGCTTCAGCTCGATCTGGGTCTATCCGGTGATCGACGACGACATCGACATCGAGATCAACCCGGCCGATCTCAAGATCGACACCTATCGCGCCAGCGGCGCGGGCGGCCAGCACGTCAATACGACGGATTCGGCAGTGCGCATCACCCATGTGCCCACCGGCATCATCGTTGCCAGCCAGATCGACCGTTCGCAGCACAAGAACCGCGCGACCGCGATGAACATGCTGAAAGCGCGGCTTTATGAGGCCGAGCTGGCCAGGCGTGAGGCCGAAGCCTCGGGCGAATATGCCGCCAAGACCGAGATCGGCTGGGGCCACCAGATCCGTTCCTATGTCCTCCAGCCCTATCAACTGGTGAAGGATCTGCGCACCGGCGTAACCTCCACTGCGCCCGACGATGTGCTCGACGGTGCGCTCGACCCTTTCATGGCCGCCGCGCTCTCGCAGCGCGTGACCGGCGAGAAAGTGGCCGTGGAGGACGTTGATTGAAAGTCTGCCCGGAAATGCGCGGCAGGGCGCATTTCAAGGGGGCGGCGGCCGTGCTGCTCGCCCTGGCGCTGCTCGGTGGCTGCCGGCAGCCGCAGGACGACCAGGCCGACCGGCCGCCGGCATCGCGCGCGTTTCCGCGGGCGGACCGGCCGGTGTCGAAAGGAGGCGCGGCCTCGTTCTCGACCGAGCCCCAGCGCGACAGGGTCAAGGAAGCCGAGACGGTGATGGACCTTGCCGGGATCGCGCCGGGCATGACCGTTGCCGATATCGGCGCGGGCGAGGGCTACTACACCGTGCGCCTTGCCGCGCGGGTTGGCGCCAGGGGCCGCGTTCTGGCGCAGGATATCGATGCGGTCACGCTCCACCGCCTTGGCGACCGCGTCCAGCGCGAGCGCCTGGACAATGTCTCGATCAAGCTCGGCGCGGCGGACGATCCGCGCCTGCCGGAAGCCAGCTTCGATCGCATCTTCCTGGTCCATATGTATCACGAAGTCGCCGAGCCTTATGCCTTCCTCTGGCGGCTGCGCCCGGCGCTGCGCC
>JAITWR010000142.1 GCA_031285165.1 Novosphingobium sp. | reverse complement strand
GGGGGAATCCCTCGCCGGCCAAACAGGTTTTTCACAGGAGAGACAGCCCCCTCCCCCAACCCTCTCCCCTGAAGGGGAGAGGGTTATCAGGCCGCCATGGTGTACGGTTCCAGCCCGGCAAGCCGCGTCATCGGCTCCAGCACCGGCGGCACGCGCGGCTTGTGCCCGGCCACGGCCCTGGCGATCGCGGCTATGTGGTCGGGCGTCGTGCCGCAGCAGCCGCCGACTGCGTTGATCAGGCCGCCGTCGACCCATTCGCCGATAAGCTGCGCGGTCTTCTCCGGCAGTTCGTCGTACTGGCCCAGTTCGTTGGGCAGGCCCGCGTTGGGATAGGCGAGAATCAGTGTGTCCGCGGTCCTGGCCAGCTCGGTCAGGTAGGGGCGCATGAGGTCGGCGCCGAAAGCGCAGTTGGCGCCGATGGTCAGCGGCCTCAGGTGCCGCAGCGCGTACCAGAAAGCCGTGATCGTATGGCCCGAAAGGTTGCGGCCGCTCATATCGGTGATGGTGAAGCTGACCATCAGCGGCACCTCGCGGCCCGAGGCGGCTTCGGCCTCGCGCGCGGCCATGCCGGCAGCCTTGGCGTTCAGCGTGTCGAAGCAGGTTTCGATCAGCAGGAAATCGACGCCGCCGGCGATCAGCGCGTCGCACTGTTCGCGGTACTCGGCTTTCAGCGTGTCGTAATCGACTTCGCGAAAACCGGGGTCGTTGACATCGGGCGAGAGCGACAGCGTCTTGTTGGTCGGCCCGATCGATCCCGCCACGAACCGCCGGCGCCCGTCCCCGGCCTGCGCTTCCCCGGCCGCCTCGCGCGCGAGCCTGGCCGCGGCCAGGTTGATGTCCCGCACCAGATGCTCGCAGCCGTAATCGGCCATGGCGATTCTGGTGGACGAGAAGGTGTTGGTCTCGACCATGTCGGCGCCGGCGTCGAAATAGGCTTTGTGGATGCCCTTGATGATGTCGGGCCGTGTCAGGCAGAGCAGGTCGTTGTTGCCCTTCTGGTCCATCGGCAGGTCGAGATTGCCGCGATAGTCGGCTTCCTCCAGCTTGAATTTCTGGATCGAGGTGCCGTAGCCGCCGTCGAACACGAGAATGCGTGTCGCCGCCGCCTTGCGGAAGTCCTGTTCGGCGCTCATGCGCTTTTCTCCCGAGGCCGCACGCCCAGAAGGTGACAGATCGCATAAGCGAGCTCGGCCCGGTTGAGCGTGTAGAAATGGAATTGCCGCACGCCGCCGGCATAGAGCCGGCGCGAGAGTTCGGCGGCCAGCGTTGCCGCGACGAGCTGGCGTGCGGCGGGGCGGTCGTCGAGCCCTTCGAACAGGCGCTCCATCCAGTCGGGCACGGCGGTTCCGCACATGGCGGACATGCGCACGACGTTGGCGTAGTTCATCACCGGCATGATGCCGGGAACGATCTCGGCGGTGATCCCCGCTTTGGCGGCTGCGTCGCGGAAGCGGAAGAAAGTGTCGCTTTCAAAGAAAAACTGGGTGATCGCCCGCGTCGCACCGGCATCGATCTTGCGCTTGAGATTGTCGAGGTCCGCCGCGGCATGCGGCGAATCCGGGTGACATTCGGGATAGGCGGCAACCGAGATTTCGAACGGATGCAGCTTCCTCAGGCCCTCGACCAGCGCGGCAGCGTTTTCGTAACCGCCGGGATGGGCGGTGTATTTCCCGCCCGCCTGCGGGGGGTCGCCGCGCAGCGCGACGATGTGGCGCACACCGGCGTTCCAGTAATCGTCGGCGATGCGGTCGATCTCGTCGCGGGTGGCGTCGACGCAGGTGAGATGCGCGGCGGCGGGGATCGCGGTTTCGCGCACGATCCGGGCGACGGTGTTGTGCGTGCGCTCGCGGGTGGAGCCGCCCGCGCCGTAAGTGACCGAGACGAAGCGCGGATGAAGTGGCGCCAGAGTCCCGATCGCTTCCCACAGGGTTTCTTCCATCTTCTCCGTCTTGGGCGGGAAGAATTCGAAGGACACGTCGATATCGCCCGCGACATCGGCGAACAGGGGCGTGGTGTGCGCGGTGCGCGCTTCGTCGCGCGCAAGTGCTCGGGCATTCATCGGCCGCTGGCCTTTCCTCTTGCGGGCTTCATCCTCTCGCCGGGCGAGATATCGGCGCCCCTGCGCGCATCCTTGCGCGCCGTCCAGATTTTTACGGTGAGCGGCATGCCCGGCAATGCGATCGAAGGTGCCGAAGCGAAGCCGGCCTCGGACAGCAGTGCCAGCATCTGCTCGTCCGAAAAGCCGAGGCGGGCATGGGCATGGCGCTCACGCAGTTCTTCGTGATCGTGCGCGGCGAAATCGACCACGGCGATGCGGCCGCCCGGCCGGGTGACACGCGCCGCCTCGGCCAGCACGCCTTCGGGCTCCTGCGCATAATGCAGCACCTGATGGAACAGCACCGTGTCGAAGCTCGCGTCGGCGAAAGGCAGCGTCAGGAAATCGCCCTGGACCAGTTCGACCTGCTCGGCGGGGAGCTTTTGCAGGCGGGCGCGGGCGATGCGCAGCATTTCAGGGCTTTTGTCGAGGCCGGTGATGCGATCCGCGCGCGGGGCGAACAGTTCGGCCATGCGTCCGGTGCCGGTGCCGACATCGAGCAGCGCGCCCAGATCCCGGCTCCCCGGCGAATCGCTGCCAAGCGCACGGGCCAGCGCGGCCTCGACAGGCTCGTCGGGACAATGCAGCGATCGCAGCGTGTCCCATTCCCCGGCATGGCGGGCGAAATAGCCTTCGGCGCTGGTTTCGCGCGCGGCACGGATGGCGGCAAGGTGGCGGCGATCCTCTCCGCAGCGTGCGGCGAAAGCGGCATCGTCGCGCTCGGCGGCAGCGAGCAGCCGCGCCACTGCGGCGCCCACCGGCGGTGCGCGGCTTTCACCGATTGCGCTTCTCAGGAACACCCAACTGCCTTCCTTGCGCCGCTCGGCCAGGCCGGCATCACAGAGAATGCGGATATGGCGCGAGACGCGCGGCTGGCTTTGGCCCAGCACCAGGGCAAGTTCCCCCACCGCCAGCTCCATATGCGCAAGCAGCCGCATGATGCGCAGCCGCGTCGGATCGGCAAGTGCGCGCAGGAGGGGATCGATCTTCACGGGAGAAGGACATAAAGAAATCTTTATATGTTTTCAAGCCGGGGCAAGTTGCGTGATTCACAAATCGCGCAGCTTGCGCTAAAGTCCGCCACCGGCAGGCCGGGGCGGGGGCCGCGGCGCCGGTTCGAAAAGGGATTCACATGAAGAAAATCGTTTGTGCCGCATTCGTATCCGCCGCTGCACTGGCGCTTTCCGCTTGCGGCAGCTCCGACAAGGCCAGCGAGGGCGCGCAGGCCGAGAATGTCGAAATGCCGGCCGAGGAAGCGATGACCTCAGTTGACGCCGGCGCCGGGCCGGTGGCCGACGCCACCGATGCCGCGACGGATGCCGCTGCCACCGCGACCGGGGCCGGGGATGCCGCCACGGCCGCCGAAGCCGCCACCGCCACGGCCGAGAAGAAGACCGACGCCGAAAAGAAGATGTGATCTTCAGACTGCGTCCCCGCGCAGGCGGGGACTTTCGTGCCTCTACCGGGGAACCTCCGTAACCGGCTGAGGTTCCCGCCGTCGCGGGGACGCGGCCGCCGGGTTTCCCCGGTGGCCGGCTTTTTGTTTGCATGAGGCAAACCGAAGCTGCATCAGGCCGCTCATGCCCGATACGCTCAAGATCACGCTTGCCCAGCTCAATCAGTCGGTGGGGGACATCGCCGGCAATGCCGCGGCCATGCTCGCTGCGCGCGAGCGGGCCGCCGGCGGGGCGGACGGCGCCTCGGACCTCATCGTCTTTCCCGAGCTGCAACTGATCGGTTATCCGCCCGAGGATCTGATTCTCAAGCCCGCGCTGATCGAACGTGCCGGGGCCGAACTCGACAGGCTCGCCCAGGCGACCGCGCGCGGCGGGCCGGCGATGCTGGTCGGCTCGGTCTTCGTCCGCGACGGGGCGCTGCACAACGGCGTCGCACTGCTCGACCAGGGCAGGGTCATGGCGACGCGCTTCAAGCGCGAATTGCCGAACTACGGCACTTTCGATGAGATGCGGCTGTTCCGGCCCGGCCCCTTGCCCGAGCCGATCGCCCTGCGCGGCACGATGATCGGCGTGCCGATCTGCGAGGACATCTGGCAACCCGAAGTCTGCCGCCACCTTGCCGATTGCGGCGCCGGGATTTTCGTCTGCATCAATGGCAGCCCCTACGAGATCGACAAGGACACACTGCGCATCGACGGCGTCGCCAAGCGCCGCGCGATCGATACCGGCCTGCCGCTCGCCTATGTGAACCGCGTCGGCGGCCAGGACGAACTGGTGTTCGACGGCGCCGGCTTCGTGGTCAACGGCGACGGCGACCTTGCCGTGCAGATGCGCGACTGGGAGGAGCAGGAAGTCGCAACCCGGTGGACCAGGACGGCGCAGGGCTGGCGCTGCGACCGCGGCGATATCGCGCGCCTCGCCGAT
>JAITWR010000103.1 GCA_031285165.1 Novosphingobium sp. | reverse complement strand
GAGATGGTGAGGCAGCCTGCGGCCGCCATGTATTCGAGCACGGCCCTGCTGACCGTGCGGCTGACCTTGAACACCTCTCCGAGTTCGGATTCGGCAATCGGGGTGCCGGTCTTCATCCGGCCATCGGCGATCGGCCGCCACAACCGGCTGTAGATCAGCGCCCTGATGCCGGTGAGCGGCGCGATCGCGAGAGCCTCCGGGGGAAAGACCCGCAGCGCCGGAGACAGATGCCGTTCGGCGATACTGCATTGCCTGTATGAACGCGCTTTTCTCTCGCCCATCTCTCGCTCATTCCTTTGCCGGTGTCAGAATCAGGGCCGCCTCTCCGGCTTCGAGCCGCCGGGCGAGCCGGGCTGGCAGGTGCGCGCTGATCTTGCCGCCGCCGGCCTGCGCGCGGTAACGGCAGGTAAGCGCCTTGCCCTCGCCGCGCGGCCCCTCGTGCAGCCGCCAGTCGAGCACTGTCCCGTCGGGATAGCCGCAGTCTTGCGTGAACCGCGGGCTCCCTTCGGCATAGCCGACATGGAAGTCGGCGGGCGGCGGGCCGTCCGGAAATGGCAACGGGTCCATGAAGCCGAAGATGCTGTCGTGGGTGAGCGCCCGGCCGCGAACCTGCGGCCAGAGGAAGCGCCGCAGAAAATGCTGGTCGGCAAAGCGCCGGTCGGGCGTGCCTTCTGCCAGGAACCGCTCGATCATTCCTCGCATGGGCAGGGCCTGCGGGGACGACGGCGATGTGAGCGCGCCGCCGACCATGCCCCACAGGCCGGCAAGGACAAGCTCGGTGTGCGAGCCTGAATCGCGCATCAGATGGAACGGCCTGCCGCTTGCGATCCACTCAGCCACGGCGCCGGCCTCGCGCGCGCTCACCACCGAATCCGCATCGCGCAGCAGAACCCGGTGGAGCCCCCGCTCGTCGCAGGCGGCAAAGCGCCACATCGGCCCCGGCCAATGCGCGAGGCGGGCGTCGACCGCGACGATCTCCGCGCCTTCCCCGGCAAGCCGCCCCACCACTTCGCCCGGAACGTCGCCGCCGATGTAGAAGCGGCAGGTCCAGTCGGGATAGACCTCGCGCGCGGCGCCCACATTGAGAATCGCGCTTTCGCAATATTTGGCGTCGGCGCCGAACAGGGAGAAAGCGATGAAATTGCGCGCGCGTGTCGCCGGCGACGGCGCGGACGGGAGCGGCACGGGCGGCAAGGCACTGCCGGTGGCCGCTTCGCCGGCAAAGGCGCGGTCGCGCGCGGTGAGCGCGCGCAGGCCCCATTCGCGCGCGCCTGCCCAATCACGCTTGCTGCCGCAGGCATGGGCGGCGGCATCGAGCGCGGCGAAGCCCGTGTCGCCGAGCCGGACGGCACGGGCCGCATGCGCGATGGCCTCGTCCCAGCGTTCCAGCCTGAGCAGGCAGACCGCCGCGTCGGTCCAGACGCCCGCAGCGCGGGGCGCAAGGCGCATGGCGGCCCGGGTGCTTCCCAGCGCCGTCTCCCAGTCGCCGCGGGCGAACGAGTGGCGGAAGTTCGCCTGGGCCATGGCGAGGAGCCGGGCGGTCTTGTCGCCGCGCGGCCTGGCCGGGAACCTTCCCGGTCCTGCCCCTGCTTTCCCGGCTTTCGCGTGCCCGGCCACGGCCTATCGCTCCCTGAGCGCTTCGCGCGCCTTTTCAAGCGGCTTCAGCAGATAGGCGAGCACGGTCTTGCGGCCGGTGCGGATCTCCACGCTTGCGACCATGCCGGGCATGATCGGGTGGCGCTTGCCGTCCGTGGTCCGCAGCCAGGCCTTGTCGGTGCGGACCAGAACTTTGTAATAGGTCGTGCGCCGGTCGACCTCGTCGAGCACGCTATCGGGCGAGACGGTTTCCACCTTGCCGGGCAGCGAGCCGTAGATCGAGCTGTCATAGGCGGTGATCTTCACCGTCGCCGCCTGACCCGGACGGATGAAAGCGATGTCGCGCGGGCTTATGCGCGCCTCGACGAGAAGCTGGTCGCCCAGCGGCACGATCTCCATGACAACACCGCCCGGCGCGACGACGCCGCCGATGGTCGAGACCCTGATCTCCTTGACCACGCCGCGCACCGGCGAGCGGATTTCGGTGCGATCCAGCGTCGCCGCGCGCCCCTTCGCCACCTGTTCGAGCGGCTCAAGCTCGGCCATGGTTTCGGCGAAGTCTTTCTTGAGCGCCACGTCGTACTGGCTGCGCGCGGCGTTGATCCGGCTGGTCAGGTCCGCCACCTGCTGACGCAGGCGCAGAAGTTCGGCCTCGTTGGTGGCGCCGGTCTGAAGCAGCGGCAGGGCCAGGGCGAGCTGCTGGCCGGCAAGCTGGCGCTGCTGCCCGAGGTCGGCGAGCGCCTGGCCGATAGCCGCGCGGTTCTGGGCAAAGGCGGCCTGCTCGCGCGCGGCAAGCCCCGGCTCGGCCAGCACTTCGGGCGGGAAGCCGACGTGCCCCGCGCCGCGCATCTCGGCGTCTAGCCGGGCAGCGCGCGCCTTGAGGCTGGCGATCCTGGCCATGGCCTCGCCGGTCGTCGCCTCGGCCTGCACCGGGTCGAGCCGGGCGAGGAGCTGGCCGCGCTCGACCACATCACCCTCATGCACGTCGAGCCGGGTGACGATGCCGCCGTCAAGGCTCTGGATCACTTGCGCGCGCGAGAAGGGAATGACCTTGCTCTGACCCACCGCCACTTCGTCGAGCTGCGCGAAGGCCGCCCAGGTGAGGAACAGCACCACCGCCGCGAGGATCAGCCGGAACAGCCGCCGCTGGCCCTGCCCCGCGGAGGGGCTGCCAGGATCAGGCGCCTGCATCGCCATGAGAAGATCAGCCATCGGCGGTCTCCTTGACTGTACCCCGGCCACTGGCAGCGCCGATCCTCGTCGTCACCGTGCCGGCAGGAGGCCGGGGGGCCTTGCGGGCGGCGCCCCCGCCCCTGGCGAGCCTGGCCAGCACTTCATCGCGCGGCCCGTCGGCAACGATCCGGCCGGCATCGATCACGATCACCCGCTCGACCAGCGCCAGGATCGAGGCACGGTGAGTCGCCACGATCAGCGTGCGCCGCGCGCCGCCTTCGCCAAGCCAGGCGCCGAGCCGGGCAATCACCTCGTGCTCGCTCGCATCGTCCAGTGAGGCGGTCGGCTCGTCGAGCAGCACGATCTCGGGCGTGCGCAGCACGAGCCGCGCCAGCATCAGCGACTGCTTCTGCCCGCCCGAGAGCCCTGCGCCGCTCTCGCGCAGCTTGAGGTCGAGGCCATGCGGCTGATCGAGCAGCAGCCGGTCGGCACAGGCGACCTGCATCGCTGCAAGGATCGCATTGTCGTCGGCCAGCGGATCGGCAATCAGCAGGTTCTCGCGCAAGGTGCCGTAGAACAGGCTTGCATCCTGCATCAGCGTCCCGACCGAACGGCGCAGGTCGGCAACGTCGATCAGGGCCAGCGGCGTGCCGTCGAGGTCGATGCGCCCGCCCTGCGGCTGCGCCATGCCGGCCAGCAGGCGCAGGAAGGTCGATTTGCCCGCGCCCGTGCGTCCCAGCACCCCGATCCGCTCGCCGGGCTCGATCGCCAGCGAAGGCACGTCGAGCGCCGCCTTCTCCTCGGGACCATAGGCATATTGCACCTTGTCGAAGCGATAGCGCCCGGCAAGCGCAGGCTTGTGGTAGCGCTCCTGGTGCGGGTCATGGTCGACGGGCAGTGTCAGCAGCCGGTCGAGCCCTTCCTTGGCCACCCTGGCATTCTGCAACCGCGAGAGCGCCGCCGGGATCTGCGCCAGCGGCGCCAGCGTGCGGCTCGTCAGCAGCGAGCAGGCGATCACCGTGCCGGTCGAGAGCCCGCCTTCGAGCACGCCGTAAACGCCCGCGACGATCACCCCGGTATAGGCAAGGTTCTGCGCCGTCGCCGAAAAGCCCACCAGCATGGCGGTGAGGTGCCGCTGCTTCAGCGAAATCTCGCCCGCATGGCCGTTCACCTTGTGCCACAGCCCGCGAAAGCGCGGCTCGGCCTGCATTCCCTTGATGTCCTCGACCCGATAGACCGATTCCATCAGGATCGCGTTCTTGACCGCCGCCTCGGCCATGCCCGCGGTCGAAAGCTCGGCGAGGCGCCGCTGCGCAAGGATACCGGGGAGCACCACCAGCGGCGCTGCCACCAGCGGCACGAAAGCCAGCCATCCGCCGATCAGCGCGATGACCCCGATGAAAGTCACCACGAAAGGGATATCGAGCAGCACGCCGAAAGCGGTCGAGGTGAGAAGCTCGCGCACCTGCTCGAAATCGCGCATCTGCGCGATCAGCGAGCCCGGCGAGCGCGGCCGCGCGTCATTACGGATATCGAGCAGGTGCGCATAGAAGAAGTCCGACAGTTCGAGATCGGCCTTCTTGCCGAAATGATCGGTGATCGCGGCGCGGGTGATCCGCAAGACGTATTCGAGGACGAGCGCCAGCCCCACGCCCAGCGCCAGCACCCACAGCGTATTGGTCGATTGCGCCGGCACCACCCGGTCCCACACCTGCATGGCGAAAAGCGCGGTCGCCACTCCCAGCATGTTGCCGACCAGCGAACCCGCGCCCAGTTCCAGCATCAGCCGACGGTTCTGCACGAACAGATCGCGCAGCCAGTCCCGGCCCGCCGGGCGGACATAGTCGCCAACCCGCTCGCTCATGCGGCTCGCCGCAGGCCGGAGCAGCAGCAGCCGGCACGGCCCTTGCGGGTTCAGGCGGGCGGGCGCCGTCATGCCTGCGGCCCACATCTCCCCTTCCAGCGTGCCGTCGGCGCAGACATCGGTGACCACCGCCAGCTCGCCGTCGATCTCGGCGATGAACGGCCAGAGCGCGCGCGGCACGTCGGCGGCGCGCCCGGTCGTAAAAGCCCCCTGAAGGCCCGCCGCGCGCACCAGCGCCAGTATCTCGGCCTCGTGATTCCCCCCTTGCGACCAGGCCGCGCCGCGCCGCAGCGCTTCGGGCGAGGCAGCGGCATCGTGCCGCCGCGCCGCGATCAGGATCGTCTCGGTCCACCGGCGCAGCGTCGGAGGTGCCCCGGCCGCAGCGCCCGGAGCGTTGCTCTCGTCATATTCATCGGTCATCGGCTTGTCCCTTCGGGCATGGAGATCGCGGCGGGCGGCTCCTGTTCGAGCAGCGCCACCAGGCCGCCTTGTGCGACCAGCGCCCTGATGCCTGCATCCACCGCTTCGCCCATCGCGGCGATCTCCTCGGCGCGCGCGGCATGGATCTCGCGCTCGGCGCCGATCACGTCGGAAAGCGAGCGCTTGTCGAGAATGTATTCCTGCCAGTAGAGATCGCGCGTCGCGCGCCACAGCGAGCCGAGGTCGGCAAGGTCGCCGAGCCGCCGGCGCGCGCCCTGCTCCTCGCTTTCGGCCACTTGCCAGTCGGTCCGCGCCTCCAGCCGCCGGGCGCCCAGTTCCTGCATGGCCGCCTCGCGCTCGGCGCGCGCGGCGCCCACCTTGTGCCGCGCCGTTCCGCCGAGCGAGAAATCACCCCGCACCGTCAGGCCGAACCAGGTGCTGTCGTTAGCGCTTGCCGCCCCTGTCGAAAAGGTCCGGCTTGCGCCGATGCCGATGGCCGGCCACTGCGCCGCGCGCGCGGCTGCCACTTTCGCGCTCGCCGCCTCGAACTGGCGCTCTGCCGCCTTTATCCGCGGCGCCTGATCGAAGTCCGGCTCGCTGCGGTCGCGCCGCTCCGTCAGCGCATAGCTCCCGGCAAGCGGCGCAAGTCCGCCGGGGCTGACCCCGACCAGTTGGATGAGCCGGCCCATCGCCGTCCCGGCAAGCGTGCGTGCCTGCTGCGCCTCGATGCCGGCGCGCGCCACCGCGATATCGGCGGCATTGACATCGGACCTGTCCGACAGCCCCGCCCGTGCACGCTGGCCGATGCGGTCGGCAACCCCGCGCATCGCCGCAATCGTCGCTTCGGCCGCGGCCACCCGTTCCTGCGCGGTCTGCGCATCGACATAGGCGGCAAGCGTTACCCGCGCGACCTGTTCGGCGGTTGCCAGCCTGTCCTCGCGCGCGGCCTGTTCCAGCCCGCGAGCCGCCGCGATGCGGTTTTTCATGCCCCCGAAATCCCACACCGGCATGTCGATCCCGGCATTGCCGCGCAGCGCCGCCGCATTGCGCCCGCCGCCATAGCTCGCCCCGTAGCCCGGACCGATCCCGTACTGGATCGTCGGCCAGCGCCCGGCCCTGGCCAGCGCCACTTCCGCCTGCCGCTGCGCGATCACCGCCTCGGCCCCGCGGATTTCCGGGCGCCGCGCGATCGCCAGCGCCACCGCGGTCTGCGGCGGCAATATCCCCGGATAGACCGGGATCGCCTCGCCGGAGCGGGCTGGAGCCCCGGCTTGGGACTGCGCTGCCGCGCCGCCCGGCAGCAAGGCCGCCAGCAACAGGCAGGCGGCAACCGGGAATGGCCCGTGCGGGCCGCAAAAACGTGTCATGTCGGCAAATTCATCACCGGAGAAATGGAAACGGCGACGAGGCCCGGTGGGCTATGGTCGGGTGGGGACCAGGCCCCGCCGCCGTGCGTCGGCTGCCCCCGGCCGCCAGGCCGGAAAGCAGCCGCGTCCTGTGTCAGTGGTTCACCACCAGGCCGGCGACCTGCTGGATCAGCAGGGTCGCCGTGTCCGTACCATTGCTTGCGGTCCACACATCGTAGATCGTGCCGTCGGTATCGGTGAAGGTCGACCCCTGCGTGAACCCGGCAGCATTGACGACATCGCCGCTATCGCCCCGCACCTGCACCGTGCCGCTGTCGGACAGCATCAGCACGTCGTCGAGGCCGATCGTCAGTTCGTTGTCGAGGCCCGCCACCCCGCCGGTAATATCGAACTCGTCGATGTTGGTGACGATGCCCGGCGAGGCCGCTTCCAGCGCCGTCAGGTCGAGGTGAAGGCCATTGCCTGAAACCACTACCGTATCGCCGCTGCCGCTGCCGCCGTCGATGCGGGAGAAGTCGGTGTTGCTGATCGTAAACACGTCGTTGCCGCCGAAGCCGAACATGAACGTGCCGGTATGGCCGCCGTCGCTGATGTGATCGCCCGCAGCAGCACTGCCGGTGACATAGGCGAAATCGGCCGCAGCCGTGATCGTCGTGCCGCCGAGATCCTCGGCGCCATAGACGACGTAGATACCGCCGGTATTGGTGCCACCGAGGAGGTCGAACTGGCCCCCGCTGAACAGGATATCCTTTATGCCATCGTGGTTGATGTCGACGGAGTTCGACGATGCCAGGGCATCACCCGCGTTGATGCCTTCAACAATGATCCCGTCGCCGGCCTGGAAGTTGGCAAGGTCGAGTACGTCGTGGCCCTGTCCATCGTCCTTGCCGAAACGGGTGCCGCCGTTGCCGTCGTCCCTGCCGAACACGATGTAGATCGCACCCGTGTTGGCACCCGCAGCACCGTCGAAACCGGCCGTGGAAACACTCAGATCCCGATAGCCATCTCCGTTGACATCACCAAGGAGCATAAGGCCCTGAACCGGTTCGCCATAATTGATGTTATCGCCCGGATTGGCGCCGATGATCGTAAACCCGTCAGCCGCCAGAGGCATTGTCGACCAGTCGACGATCTGGACACCCGGATTATTCGGATCCTCGACACCCCAGGCAACACCTTCGTCACGGCCGTAGTAAACCCCGAGAGCCCCCCTGGTGCCATAGGCATTCACCGAGCGCATCAATATGTCGTTTATGCCATCGTTATTAAAATCCATATACGCCGTGAGCGTGACGGTGACGCCGGGAACATTACCGCCCACCTGGGTCAGAATGACATCATAGGTCTGGTTCGTCATATCCAGAACAAGATGTCCGGCGCCGTCATCCACCCATATATCCTGTCCGCCTGCGCTGAGTTTTACGCGTACTTCCAATGGCGTTCCGACATCTCTTTGCAGGAGGTCAAGCGCGCCATCATTGTTGATGTCCGCCAAATAGGCCGCGCTGGTGCCGACAAGATTGATGCCTGTATTGCTGTCGATCAGCCCCGACCCGTCCAATGGGAAGATGGCCCGGCCAGCGCCGTCCGTCTGCGTCGGGCTTAACGCGCTGCTGAACAGAACGGCACTGGATTGCACGCCGTTGAGCGCTGTTTGAAGGATATAATCGTTGAGGCCATCACCATCGAAATCCTGGTCGAGAACTCTCATGGAATTTATAGCCTGCCCCGCCAACTGCCCTTGTATGATGAATCCGTCATTCGGATTCAGGGCATCGGTGTTCAGGCTCATAACGCCATCGGCATTTGGCGCCATACTATCCCAGATACCGTCAGCCTGGCCATAGATGATATAAATTTCGCCAGCGTTGGTTATATTATTCGGATCGGCGCCGCTGGCCGTGAATGCAAAATCATTGATCCCATCGCCGTTGATATCGCCTATCGTCTTCCCAACCGGCAAGGCCCCTATAGTTGCCCCTGTAGTTCCATTATTACTTTCGATAATGAAGCCATCCCCGGCCTGAAGCTGGCTGAGATCAAGTGTCGGTGTGCCGTTGACGAGGCTCAGGCCGGCATAGCTGCCATTGGCATGGCCGAACAGGACATAATATCCTGCGGTTGTAATTGTGCTTCCAGTAGGCCTGTGTCCCGGCGCGCCGAATATGATATCACTGATACCGTCGCCATTGATGTCGCCGAGATCGGTGATAAAGGCATTCCCGATCGCATCCCCCGCCTTTCCGACAATGACCATCCCGGTAGCGGTATTGAGTGTTGCCAGTTCGACGGTTTCGACGCTGGGGTTGTCCTTGAGGACAAGCTCCCTGGTGACGGTCGGCAGGACATTGCCGTTGGCATCGATGACCGAGACCGAGATGGTGGCCACGTAGCCGGGCGGGAGCGAACTGACATCGAGCACCGGCGATTGCCAGTGGCCCGAGGCGTCGGTTACGGCGGTGCCGATCGCCTGGCCCTGGACCGAGATTTCAACCGTCGAGCCCGGTACGGCGGTGCCGACCATGATGATCGAGCCGGATTCGGTATTGAACGGGTTGCTGCCGTCGCTGACCGAAACCGACTTGAACTGGGCGTCCGGGGTATTGCTCGCCAGGATCGTGGTTTCAGGCCCCGGATTGCCCGCCGGATCGGTCTGGGAAACCGTGATCGTGCCGGGCTGCGAGGGCACCGGGTCCGGCGATTCCGCGGTCCACGTACCCCCCGGACCGACGATGGCGGTCGAACTCGTCCCGTCGGGCCACTTCACCGTCACGGTCGCGCCCGGCTCGCCCTCGCCGTTCGCCTTGCCGATGCCGGTATCGTCCTGCACGTCATAGGCGATGGTCAGCGGATCGATGGCCGCGGGCGGGCTGTTGTCGATATAGTTGAACGGCGCCTGCCCGCTGGTATTGCCGGCCACGTCGGTTGCCGTGGCATAGCCGCCGCCGGTGTTCTGGATCGTCGTCGCGGTGAGCGTCCAGCTTCCGTCGGGATTATTGACGGTCACGCTCGTAGCCGGCCCGTCGTGCCAGTGTACCGTCACGGTCGAGCCCACCTCGGCCTTGCCGGTGATGGTCGGATAGCCATCGAGGTCGGGATCGAGGATCGAGATGTTCGACGGCGCGCCCGGAGGCGTGGTGTCGTCATAGGCGAACGTCGCGGGCGTGCTGGTATTGCCCTGCGCGTCGCTCGCGGTGGCCGTGAACGTGCCGTCGGGCTGGGCTGCCGGCGCTTCCAGGCTCCAGGTGCCGTCGGGCTGGGCGGTGACGCTCGAAACCGTCCCGTCCGACCAGGTCACTGTCACCACCGAGCCCACCTCGGCCGTGCCCGAAAGCTCGGGCCTGCCGTCGCCGTCGCTATCGGCCACCGCCATGTTCGCCGGAGAGGCCGGCGCGACCGTGTCGCTCCAGCCCACCGGGGCCGAGGCCGGGCCGGTGTTGCCGGCCACGTCGGTCGCGGTGGCGGTCACGTTGCCATTGGGCTGCGAGGTCGGCGCTTCCACGCTCCACGCCCCCGTCACCGCATCGGCGATGACACTGGAAGTCGTCAGGTCCGGCCAGGTCACCGTCACCAGCGCGCCGGCTTCCGCCGTGCCCGATGCAGTCGGCAGGCCGTCATTGTCAGCGTCGGTCACACTCACGCCCTGCGGCGCCCCCGGTGCCGTGCTGTCGTCATAGGCGAACAGCGTCGGCGGCGCGCTTTCGTTGCCGGCCTTGTCCTTTGCCGTCACCGAGAAGTCGCCATCGGCCTGCGGCGCCGGCGCTTCCACGCTCCACGCCCCGTTGGCGCCGGTCAGCGCGGTCGAACTGGTCCCGTCGGTCCACTTCACCACCACCGTCGAACCCGGTTCGGCCGTCCCCGAAAGCTCGGGCCTCCCATCCAGGTCGCTGTCGCTCACCGCCATGTTCGCCGGAGCCGCCGGCGGCGTCACATCGATATAGCTGAACGCGGTCGGGAAGCTCTCGTTGCCCTGCGCGTCCGTGGCGGTCACATTGCCCGGACCGCCGGGCTGCGATGTCGGCGCCTCGATCGACCACTCGCCGTCGAGCCCGGCGATCGTGGTCGTCGTGGTTCCATCGGGCCAGTACACGGTCACGGTCGAGCCGGCTTCCGCCGTGCCCGAAGTCTCGGGCAGGCCGTCGCCGTCGCCGTCCTTGACGATCCCGACTTCCGGCCGGGCCGGGCGGATAGTGTCGGTATAGCCGAGCGCGCCCGAAGGCAGGCTGGTGTTGCCGGCAAGGTCGGTCGCCGTCGCGGTCACCGGGCCGTTGGGCTGCGAGACCGGCGATTCCACGCTCCACGCGCCCGTCACCGGATCGGCGATGACGCTGGAAGTCGTCGCGTCCGGCCAGGTCACCGTCACCAGCGAGCCCGGTTCGGCCGTGCCCGATGCGGTCGGCAGACCGTCGTTGTCGGTATCGGCCGCCGCGCTCACCACCGGCGCGGCCGGCGCAGTCTGATCGGCGATGCTCACGCTCACCGGCGGAGCGCTCTCGTTGTCCTGGGCATCGGTCACGGTCACCGTGGCCGGGCCGTCGGCCGGGTTCTGCGCGCTCGGCGCCTCGATCGTCCAGGCGCCCGTCACCGGATCGGCGGTCACGCTCGTCACCTCGCCCGTAGTCGGCCAGGTCACTGTCACCACCGATCCCGGCTCGGCCGTGCCGGTCAGTTCCGGCCTGCCGTCGTTGTCGCCGTCATTGGCGGTAATGTTGCTCGCATCGGCGGGCGCGATCTCGTCGGCCAGGCCCACCGTCACCGGCTCGCTCTCGTTGCCCGCGCCGTCCTTCACGGTCACGGTCGCTTCCCCGGCCGGGGCCTGCGGATCGGCCGCCTCGATCGTCCAGTCGCCGTTGCCGTCGGCAGTCGTGGTCACGCTCGTCCCGTCGGGCCATTCGACGATCACGGTCGCGCCCGGCTCGGCCGTGCCGGTCAGTTCGGGCCTGCCGTCGTTGTCGGTATCGTTGACCGTGATATTGTCGGCAGGCGCGGGATTGGTGTCATCGGCCAGGCCGATCGTCACCGGATCACTGTCGTTGCCGGCGCCGTCCCTGACAGTCACCGTGGCCTCGCCGGCCGGATCCTGCGGGTCGGTCGCCTCGACCGACCAGTCGCCGTTGCCGTCCGCGGTCGTGGTCACGCTCGTCCCGTCGGGCCATTCGATCAGCACGGTCGCGCCGGGCTCGGCCGTCCCCGAAAGCGCGATCAGGTCGTCATTGTCGCTGTCGTCGGCAACGAGGTTGCCGGCAGGCTCGGGCGCGGTTTCGTCGGCAACGCTGACGCTCACCGGGTCGCTCACATTGTTCGCCGCGTCCCGCACAGTCACCGTGGCCTCGCCATCGTTCGGGTCTTGCGCGACCGGCGCCTCGACCGACCAGTTGCCCTCGTCATCGGCCACCACGGTCGAGGTCAGGGTCGTGCCGCTCGGCCATTCGATCGTCACGGTGGCGCCCGGCTCGGCCTTGCCCGAAAGTTCGATCAGCCCGTCGTTGTCGCCGTCATTGGCAACGATGTCGCTCGCCGCATCGGGCGCGGTCACGTCCTCGAGCCCGACCGTCACCGGATCGCTCGCGTTGCCGGCGGCGTCCTTCACGGTCACTGTCACCTCGTCGGCCGGACCGTAGGCATCGGGCGCCTCGATCGTCCACTCACCGTTCTCGCCGGTGATCGTGGGCGTGCTCGTCCCGTCGGGCCACTCGACAACGATCGTCGAACCGGGTTCGGCCGTGCCCGTCAGGTCGATCAGCCCATCGTTGTCGTCGTCGTTGACGGTGATGTTGCCGGCCTCGGCCGGCGGCACGTCGTCGACATAGCCGAAGCCGGTCGGCCCGCTTTCATTGCCCTGCGCATCGGTCGCGGTCACCTTGCCCTCGCCATCGGGCTGCGAGACCGGGGACTCCACGCTCCAGGTGCCATCGGGTCCGGCGGTCGCCGTCGATGTCGTATCGTCGGGCCAGGTCACCGTGATAAGCGCGCCCGGCTCGGCCGTGCCCGAGGCTTCGGGCAGGCCATCGCCGTCGCCGTCCTCGACCACCACATTGCCCGGCGCCGCCGGCGGGGTCTCGTCGGCCAGGCCCACCGTCACCGGCTTGCTGTCATTGCCCGCCCTGTCCTGCACGGTCACCGTGGCCTCGCCGTCGGGATCCTGCGGGTCTGTCGCCTCGATCGTCCAGTTGCCGTTGCCGTCCGCAATCGTGGTCTCGCTCGATCCATCGGGCCACGCGATCACCACTGTCGCGCCCGGCTCGGCCTTGCCGGCCAGTTCCGGCCTGCCGTCGTTGTCGCCGTCGTTGACGGTGATATCGCTCGCCGCCGCCGGGTCGGTCCTGTCGGCTAGCACCTCGGTAATCACCGGATCGCTTGGCGAATTGCCCGGCTCGGTCACCACCACCGTCGCCTTGCCGTTCGGATCCTGCGGGTTCGTCGCCTCGACGCCCCAGTGGCCGTCATTATCCGTGGTCGCGGTCGAGGTCGTCCCGTCCGGCCAGGTCACGGTCACGCTCGAGCCGGGCCTGGCGGTCCCCGAAAGCTCGATCCTGCCGTCGTTGTCGCCGTCGTCGATCGCGATGTTGCCCGCGGGCGCCGACTTGGTCGGGGTCGGGGTCGGGGTCGGGGTCGGCGTTACCGGCGTGGAGCCGTTGTCATTGTTGCTCCCGCCGCCGCTCGCGGCAACCGCGATGCCCGCGCCGCCGGCCGCGATCCCCGCCAGAATCGGCAGCAGCCCCATCTTGCCGGCCCCGCCCGTGCCATGGGCGCCGTAGCGCACCAGCGCCTCGGCCACCCCGTCGCCGCCCGATGTCAGCGCCTGCGTGAAGTCGGCCACCGTGCCGTCCGAAAACACCAGATGGTTGTCGAACCCGTTGGCGAAGAAGCCGGTCAGGCGGACCTTCTGGCCATCGGTGAATTCGACGATCAGATCCTGACCCTCGCGGGCGTAGTCGGCGACGTCCCCGTGGCTGGCTGCAACCAGGTAATCGGTCGGACCCGACTGCGCCGCAATCACGCCCGAGGAGGGCGAAACGTCAACCGAACCGGCAAGATCAGAGTGCTGGGTAGCCATGGGATTTATCCTCTTCGTACAAAGGCAGGATCGTCAGACGCCCGAACAAAGGCGCCGACGAGGTTTCGGATTTCTGTGGAAAGATGAAAAAACTTTCGGCAAAGCACGGTCGCAGCGCGCGGCGATCGGCCGCTGCACCGGGAAGGGGATATGGCACACAAAACCCTTCCGTTCCGCGGCCATGAAGCGCAAAACGGACCAGTCCGGGCAAACGGACGACTCGCAGGGTTAAGGTGCAGCCGGTATAGCCGCGAGCGCCCCCGGCGATTAACCGGCGTGCAGGCCCATTGACAAAATCAATCAAATCATCTGTAATGAAAGATTCATTTCGATTTTTATTTTGTCGGATGAGTCTTCCCGGCAGGGCGAGTCGGGCGGGTCGCCGCAGTGCGGGATGCGAGACGAAAAAAGCCGCAACGCCATGCGCTGCGGCTTGTGAATTCTGTCTGTCGAAACCGGAAAGCCGCGTGCTCGCGGCCGAATTGCCTAGATGCCTGTTATGCTGCGCCCGCTCGCGCGGGAGGCCTGCGAGCCTGCGAGCCTGCGAGCCTGCGAGCCTGCGAGCCTGCGAGCCTGCGAGCCTGCGAGCCTGCGAGCCTGCGAGCCTGCGAGCCTGCGAGTATAACGAATCCGGCCGCAACGCTGTCAAGCGCGGCAGTGCGGTACATTATGTTCGCCGGCATTTTCATTACGACCGTAACCAAACTTTCATGGCATTGCGTTCTGGCTTAACGCATAGTGCACGCAATCAGTTCCCATTTGCACCCGGATAGCATTGATCCGGGTCAAATGCCAGATCGGAACCGGCCGCCGATAGCATTGATGCCTCGCCCCCCTGCCGGCTTCCACGCCAGCAAATGAAGCGCCGGACTCGCCGCCCCGGTCAGGCCGTCAAGCTCCAGGTCGGGGAAAATATGCATATCATCGTCAGGAATATAATATCGCAATCTGGCAGGATCGCATGATACATTCAATCAGGATTCGATACAAGCATCAAATGCTTTACATAATGATCAAATAAAATCAATTGGTTAATTGCCGATCGAACCCTATCGAAATCGGATATGGCAGGGGGCTGGCTGGAGCGGTTGGTATCGACAACGACGCGCGGCGCGCCACCGCCTCCCCGATCGGCGCGTCCGGTGCGTCGGAAGCCGTATCCTCGAATTTGTTACGAGCCTCGATAGCACGAGCTTCGATAGCTTCGATAGCAACGCCAGGACGCTTGCGCATCGTGCCCGGCGTCGATGCCGCAGCGCTGGCGG
>JAITWR010000061.1 GCA_031285165.1 Novosphingobium sp. | reverse complement strand
GCCCTGCTGCCGATGAAACGGCGGCCGGCATGAGCGCGATCATCAAATCCGCCGCTGCGAATGCCGTCGTGCGCGAAATTCCCATGCCGCAGCCGGCGCTCGTCGAGGAAGCGCGGGCGGAGGAGCGGTGCGAACGCCGCATTGCCGAACTCGAAGCCCGGATCGCCACCCTGACGCGGGAAGCCACGGACTTGCGGGCCGGGGTCAAGGCCGCTTTCGTGCGCGGCGAGCAGGAGGGGCGCAGGGCCGGCCGGCGGCAGGCCGAGGACCGTGAACAGGAGCGTGTCGCCGCGCTGGCGCAGGCTATTGCCGATGCGCGCAAGCAACTGTCCGCAGCGCTCGGGGCCACCGAACGCCTGGCCGCGCTGCTGGCGAAGGACTGCCTCGACAAGCTGTTCGCCGGGGACGGCGATAATGGCGCGCGCGTTTGCGCGCTCTTGCGCGTGCAGATGGGGCGGATCGAACGGCAGCAACTGATCGCTGTCGAAGTGTCGCCCGAGGATTTCAGCGAGGAGGCTCTCGACCAGTTGCGCGCGGTGCTTGCGAACGACGCAGTCATCATTCGGCGCGATCCCGACCTGCCGACGGGCGGTTGCAGGCTCCGGCCCCGTCTTGGCGAAATCGACATCGGGCTCGGCACCCAGTGGCGCGCGATTGCCGGGCTACTGGAGAGCCTGGCGGAAGGAGAGGGGCCTTGATGCTTGCCCGGGATTTCCAGCGGCGCCTTCTCGCCCTCGATCCGGTCGAACACCGGGGCCGGGTGCGGTGTGTGCTGCCGACGCATATCGCAGCGGACGGGCCGAACCTGCCGCTCGGGGCGCTTTGCCGCATCGGGACGGGTGATGACGGACAAGGTGCCGCCGTGATGGCCGAGGTCGTCCGTGTCGATGGCGAGGGGATCACCCTCTCGCCATTCGCACAGGACGTTCCGATCCTCGTCGGCGCCCGTGTCGTCGGCTGCGGCCGGGGCGATCGGGTTGCCGTCGGCCCGGCATTCCTTGGCCGCGCTTTCGATGCGCTCGGGCGCCCGCTCGACGGGGGCGGGGAGCCCTGTGCGGAATGCCTGTGGCCGCTTCACGGCCGGCTGCCGGGGCCGCTCGAGCGCACGGCGCGCCCGGTCATGGTGGAAACTGGAATACGTGCGATCGACGGCCTGCTGCCGCTCGGCATCGGCCAGCGGATCGGCCTCTTTGCGCCGAGCGGCGCCGGCAAGACGACATTGCTGGGCCAGATCGTCGGGCAAGCCGAAGCCGATATTGTCGTCATCTGCCTGATCGGCGAGCGCGGCCGCGAAGTCGGCGGGATCTGGAGCGGGACTCTGGACGAACGGGCGCGACAGCGCAGTGTCATGATCGCGGCCACGTCCGACCAGTCGGCCGCCATGCGGGTGCGCGCCGTGCATTGCGCTCTCGCACATGCGGAGCATTGGCGGGCGCAGGGCAGGCACGTGCTTTTCCTGCTCGATTCGGCAACCCGCCTTGCCATGGCCATGCGCGAACTTGGCCTGACCTCGGGCGAGCCGCCGACGTCACGCGGCTATACGCCCGGCGTCTTTGCCGCGATGCCGGGGATCGTCGAGCGCTGCGGCGCGGTCGAAGGAGGCGGCGCCATCACCGCGATCCTCACCGTGCTCAGCGAGACCGAGGAAATCGACGATCCGATTTGCGAGATGCTGAAGTCGCTGCTCGATGGGCATATTCTCTTGTCGCGCACGCTGGCCGAAAAGGCACAGTTTCCGGCAATCGACGTGCTGCGCAGTGTCAGTCGTCAGGCCGACCGGCTGATGTCGCAGGATCATCGCGCGGGGGCTCGCCGGTTCGTGCAATCGCTCAGTACCTATGAGGGCTCGCGCACCTTGATCGAGACTGCCCTCTATGTTCGGGGCGCCAGCGCGGCGATCGACGCGGCGATCGACCGGCATCCCGCCATGCTCGATTTTCTCGGGCAGGAGCCGACGGAGCGGTCCGACTTTCGCGCTACGCTGGCAAGGCTGTCCGATCTGTTCGGAGGCGCGCCATGATGCGGCAGCGCGAACGCCTCGATCGGCTTCGGACAATCGCGGATATCCGCCGCGTTCAGGAACTCGCTGCCCGGACCACCGCGATGCGCGTCGTGCGCGAGGCCGGGGAATGCATGCGCGAACGGCAGGCGCGCGCGGCTGCGCTCGATGAAGCCGAAGCCGGGTGGCGGCAGGCGGTCGTTGAAAGCTCACCGGGCGAAGCCATGGCGCGCATCTGGCTGGCGGCCATTCTGCAACGCGTCGGTGAACTGACCGTGGCGGATGAACGCCTGGAACTGGCGACGGCCGCGCGCGAGCGCGCGCAGCGCGCCACGGAAATGGCAATGGCCCGCCGGCATATTGCGGGCCGGGCCGTCAAAACAGCGGCGCGCCGCCTGCAAGCCGGGCTCGAGGAAGACCGCGGCGCCGCACTGATCGACTGCTATCTCATTCGTCGGGAACGGCCATGACCGGGGTTTTTGCCCTTACGCCGCCGCCGGTTGCATTCGGCGAGCCTGCCGCCACGAGGCAGGCGCTGACGACCGGCATGTCGTTCAGGGATGCGCTGCGCATGGCCGGGCACGGCACCAACCGCATGTTCGCGTTCGATGAACTGGGCATGTTCGGCTATATTGCGGCGACAAGGACGGCGAGCCTTTCCGCGGCTGTGCCATCGCTTCCTGCATCCCGAACCGGGGCCGATGGAGCAGAGGGGGCGGCAGTTGCGTTGCCGCTTGCTGCGCGTCCGGCGGATGACGGTGCCATGGCGGACGCACGAGCCGCGCCGGAGAGCAAGGGCAGTCCCGCAACAGTGCAAACCCTGCCGCCCGGACATTACCCGGACCGTTTGCCGTGCAGCGCTGCCGGCGGGCGCGCTTCCGCGCATGACGGCATGGTTTGGGCGGATGGGTGCGAGCCGGCGCACGGGGCCGCAGCTTCGGTTCGTATGCCGCCGCGGCCCGGCATGTCTGCAAGCGCACGGCTCGCGGTCATGGTTGCAGACGATCAGGCCCACGTCGTCGCGCGCGCTTTCGCCCTGACCGAGAGCGACCGTGCCTTGCTCGAAAAGCGGATAGACGACCTGCTCAAAAGCCGCGGCCTCGTCCGCGCGACACTGATGCTCAACGGCCGGAGCGAAACCCTTCGCCCGGCAGGACAAAGGGAGGACTGACCATGGCCTTATCGGGTGTCGGAGCCGCCGGCTCCACTTCGCAGAGCGCGTTCGGACTGGATTTCCAGTCACTGTTGCAGATCATTCTCACGCAACTGACCTATCAGGATCCGCTGAAACCCCTCGACAACTTCCAGTTCGTCTCGCAACTGGCGCAGTTCTCGCAGCTTCAGCAGACCCAGTCGCTGAACGACCAGATCACCCGGCTCCTTTCGAGCCAGTCGGCAAGCCAGGCGGCGGGGCTGCTCGGCAAGACGGTCGATCTCATTTCCACGGATACCGGCGCCGTCACGACCGGAACGGTGACGGCTGTTTCATTCAGCTCGGGAACGCCGGCGCTGACCGTTTCGACCAGCGATGGGCAGACCCTGAGCGGGGTGTCGATCGCGCAAGTCTCGCAAATTCGCCAATAGCAGAAGGGAGCCACGACCATGCTGGGAGCAATCTATATCGGGTTGAGCGGCCTTACGGCCTATTCGGGCGGTCTCAAGACGATCAGCAACAATGTCGGCAACCTCAACAGCGCCGGCTTCAAGGCCGACAATGTCAATTTCACCGACCTCTACGGCCAGGGCGGCGACGTGCTGACTTTTGCGCAAGGGGTGGGCGATGGCGTGCGCATGACCAGGACCACGATCGATTTCACGCAAGGCGATTTGCGCGCTTCCACGGGCGACCTCGACCTTGCGATCAGCGGCAAGGGCTTCTTTGTCCTGCTGAACGGCGACAAGACATATTACACCCGCACGGGCCAGTTCGAGATCGACGCCGACGGCTTCATCTCGCAGCAGAATACGCCGAACCACCTCGGCCTGCTCGGCGGCGACGGGCAGGTGACCGCGCTCAACATCAACGACAGGCGGACCAGCGCGCCGCTGGTGACGAGCGCGATCACCTTCGCGGATAACCTTTCCTCGACCGCGACTGATCACACCGTGTCCGACATCGCCGTCTATGACAGCCGCGGGAACAAGCATGTCTGGACTCTTGCATTCACCAGGCCCGATGCGCCGGACCCAACGGATCCGCTGGCACAGGTCGGACTAAGCAACCAGTGGCTTCTGACGATCACCGATGAGACGGGAAGCACCGTTGCTGAGGAAACGCTCGATTTCATCGGCAACACGATCGACCCCGCCTCGGCGAAATTCGTCGTCGAGGCCAAGCCGGACGGCGCCGATCCGCTGTCGGTGACGCTCGACTTCTCGACGGTGACCTCCTTTTCGGGCGGCACGTTCTCCACCTTACGCGCAGCGAAGGTCGACGGACACGGCGCTGGCCAACTCACGACCATCACCATCGACGAGAACGGCAGGATCAGGCTCGGCTACAGCAACGGCGAAAGCGAAACGCTCGATGCGGTCGCCATCGCCGATTTCCGCGATCCGCAGCAGCTCGTGAAGACCGGGGAC
>JAITWR010000001.1 GCA_031285165.1 Novosphingobium sp. | reverse complement strand
TCGACTGGCGCTTTCGCGTGGCGGGCAATGCCGCGCCCGCCTCGGGTCCGGCAATGACGCTGTCCGCAGGATTCTGAACAGACACCTTTCTTCCGTCGCCGCGGTAGGTTAGCGGAAGGGTCCAGAAATGGATGTCTATCTTCCGATCGCCAACCTATCGGTCAACGGGCTGATCATCGTCGCCCTGGGCGTGCTTACGGGCGTGCTGTCGGGTCTGTTCGGGGTCGGCGGCGGGTTTCTGACGACACCGCTGCTGATCTTCTACGGCGTGCCGCCCACGGTGGCGGCGGCTTCGGCGGCCAGCCAGGTGACCGGGGCCAGCGTTTCGGGCGTCTTTGCCCATTCGCGGCGCGGCGGTGTCGATATCAAGATGGGCGGCGTGCTGGTGGCGGGCGGCGTGATCGGCACCGGTATCGGGGCAGTGCTGTTCCGGCTGCTGGAGCAGCTCGGTCAGATCGATACGGTGATCAACCTGCTCTACGTGCTCCTGCTCGGTTCGATCGGCGCTCTGATGGCGGGCGAAAGCATCCAGTCGATTCGCGCCGAACGCAGCGGCGTTGCCAGGCCGGCGCGCAAGCGGCGGCACCATCCGTTCGTCGCCAGCTTGCCGCTGCGCTGGCGTTTCTACCGCTCGGGGCTCTACATCTCGCCGCTGGCGCCGCTGATCATCGGCATGGCGACGGGCATCCTCACCATGCTGATGGGCATCGGCGGCGGTTTCGTACTGGTGCCGGCGATGCTTTACATCCTGGGCATGAGCGCGAGCGTGGTCGTCGGCACCTCGCTGTTCCAGATTCTTTTCGTCACGATGGCGACGACCATGATGCACGCGCTGACCACGAAGGCCGTCGACATCGTCCTGGCTACGCTGCTGCTGATCGGTTCGGTCACCGGAGCGCAGCTTGGCGCGCAGTTCGCGCAGAAGGCCAGCCCGGTTTACCTGCGGCTGGTGCTGGCGGCGATCGTGCTGCTTATCGCGCTGCGTCTCGGGTTGGGCCTGACCTATCGGCCCGACGAGATATTTACGGTGGTGCCGTTGTGAGAGCGCTTTTCGCCCTGGCGGCGCTGCTGCTGCTTACCGGCGCGCGCGAGCCTATCCTGGTGCCCGAGATTTCGCAGCACGAGGTCGAGGTGCGCCACGGCTTCACCGGCGCCGAGCTTCTCCTGTTCGGCGCGATTCTCGATCCCGAAGGCGCGCGTGCGGGCAGCGACTATGACATCGTCGTCGTGCTCAAGGGGCCGGTCCAGTCGATCATGGTGCGCGAGAAGCGCAGAATGGCCGGGGTCTGGCTCAATGCCGCCAGCACCGGCTTCCGTTCGGCGCCGCTGTTTTATGCGGTAGCCTCGTCGCGGCCGATCCGCCGGATTGTCGATGACAAGACAGCGGCGATTTACGAGCTTGGCCTGCCCTGGCTGCAACTTTCCCCGATCGGCGCGATCGAGCCCGGGGAACAAGCGCGCTTCGCCGCCGGCCTGGTCGATCTCAACCGGCGCGGCGGGCTCTATCAGGAGCACGAGAACGGCGTGAAAATCAGCGAGCAGGTGCTCTATCAGGCACGGATATCGCTGCCGTCCAGCGTGCCGACCGGCACTTATACTGCCGAAACCTTCGCCATCCGCGACGGCCGGGTCATCACTTCGGCAATCAGCCGGGTGGAGGTGAGGAAGCTCGGCTTCGAGGGGGCGATTACGCGCTTCGCCGACCGGGAGAGCTTTCTCTACGGTATGCTTGCAGTCACCGTATCGGTGCTGATGGGCTGGATTGCCGGCCGGCTCTTCGCGCTTGTCTGATCCGCAGCGCGGGCGGGGGCATTGCCGAACGGAAGCCGGGCGCTATTCCGCCGCCCCGCGGTGCCGCACGCGCCAGCCGCCACGCGTGTACACCAGCCAACTGAGCAGCATTGATGCGGCCGAGCCTACCGGAAAGGCCCACCACACCGCCTCGCCGCCCATATGCGGATAGGCCAGCGCGTAGAAACCGAGGCGGACGGGGTACATCGAGACGACCATCACGATCAGCGGCAGCATCACCACGCCATAGGCGCGCAGCGTGCCGGACAGCACCATCGTTATCCCGACGAGCACATAGGACCAGGTCACGATCACCTGAACATGCTCGGCGATCGGGATCGCCCGGCTGCCGGTGCCGAGGAACAGGCCGAGCAGCGGCGCGTCGAATGCCAGCAGCAGCCCGGCGAGCAGCCCGGTCATCAGGATGTTCGCCTTGACGCCGGCCATCGTGACCGGGTCCACCCGGTCGTGCCGTCCCGCGCCGATATTCTGCGCGACCATGGCGCTGACCGCGGTGCTGATGGCGAAAGCGGGCATCTGGATATAGCTCCAGATCGTCATGTCGGCGCCGTAAGCAGCGGCGGCCATCAGCCCTTCGCGATTGACCAGCCCGAGCATGATCACGCTGGCGACCGAAGTGATGGCCATCTGTCCGCCCATCGGCAGGCCCTTGCCGACAACGAAAGCCAGCTCTTCGCGCCGGGTCAGCAGATAGCGTAATTCGTGCCCTTTCAGCCGGATCGGGATGTCCCGCCGGTAGATATAGGCAATCATCGCCGCGACACCGGCGAAGCTGGCGACGGCGTTGGCCAGCGCCGAGCCGGCGATGCCCAGCCGGGGCAGGGGACCGAAGCCGAGGATCAGCACCGGGTTGAGCACGATGCCGAGCACCGTCGTCAGGAGCATCGCATAAAGTGGCGTTTTGGCGTCGCCTGCGCCGCGCAGGCTCATCGACACCATCATCGAGACAGCACCGAACGGCATGGTAAGGAAGATGATCCGGAGATAGGCGAGCGCAAGGTCGTGGATCTGCGCCGGTGTCGACAGCGCGTAGAGCAGGGGATCGGCCAGGGCAAAGCCGATGATGCCGCCGGTGGTCGCGATCGCGGCGCAAAGACCCGTGCCGGTGCCGAACACCCGTTTCGCCGCGTCATAGTCATGCGCGCCGAAATACTGTCCGACTTTCACTGTCGCCGCCATGCCGAAGCCGAAGACGAAGGCGAAGACCAGGAACATGACCATGTTGGCGTTGATCGTCGCCGCCAGCGCCTTGTCGCCCAGCAACTGCCCGACCCAGATCGTGTTGATCGTGCCGCCCAGGGTTTGCAGCACGTTGGTCAGGAGCGTGGGAATCGAGAAGCCGATCAGCGTGCGCAGAATAGGCCCCTGAGTCAGGTCGTGATGGCCTGCGGGCTCCCTGCGTGATTGTTCAGCCTGGTTAGTATCGCTCACGTACCTCTCGTGTCGCCGAAGAGGTGGATATGCAAGCGATCCGTGAAATTAAATCCGTGATCCGGGCAAACCTGCGCGAGCCAGCGGGATCGTGCGCGCAAGGTTTCGCTGTCGCGGCCTTCAGGCATCAGGAAAATGCGTGTGTGGGCAATGGCATGGGTTGCGGCGAGGGAGAGGACTTCGGCGATGTCCGCAGGTTCGGCGATGACGAATTTGAAAAAGGCGCGCGGTTCGGCGGCCCAGTGGGCGAGGCGCTCGGCAGGCAGGGCGAGTTCGGCGGGATTGCCCGAATGCGCGAGCTTGGGGCTGACGTTGTATTGCTGTACCAGCGCGTCGAGCGCGGGGGGCGGGGCGACTGTGCCGTTGGTTTCGATCTCGATGTGCATGGCCGGGCTGCGGGCCGGCAGCGCCGCGATCATGCGGGCAAGGGCAGGAGCCTGAAGCAGCGGTTCGCCGCCGGTGACGACGAGGCGATGGCCGCCCAATGCGGCGATGCGGGCGGCAGTGTCCTGTTCGGACAGCGTGACCTGGTTGGCGGCGCGTTCATAGGCGCAGTTATCGCGGTGCGGGCGATTGTCGCCGATGAAGCGCCAGGTGTAGGCGGTGTCGCACCAGACGCAGGCCAGATTGCAGCGCGACAGCCGGACGAAGACCGAAGGCCGGCCGGCCGAAACGCCTTCGCCTTGCAGCGAGGCGAAGATTTCGGGTTCGCCGGGTGTGGTGGCGGCGAGGATCAGGGGCATGGGACATCCTCCCCGGCACAGGGAGGATTGCGGAGCGCCATCTTCACCCCAGCCGCGCCAGCGCAGCGGTCAGCCGCTCGGCCTCGGCGGCATGGGCGGCGAAATCGGCGCGGGCCTTGTCGACCGCCTCGGGCCTGGCCTTCTCGACGAAAGCGGGGTTGTTCAACCGACCCTCCAGTGACTTTGCCTCTTTCTGTGAGACGGCGAGAGCTTTTTCCAGCCGCGCCTTTTCGGCGGCGATGTCGATCACGCCTTCGAGGGGCACGACGATATTGGCATCGCCCGCGCCGATCTGCATTGCCGCACCGGCCGGGGCGGGGGCGAAGCGGATTGCGTCGAGCCGTGCCAGCCGATCGATCGCGCCGGTGTTGCGTTCGATGATCGCGCGGGTCGCCGGGCTCGGATCGGGCAGCCAGGCGGCGAGCCGCGCGCCCGGCGCGATGCCGAGTTCGGCCTTGGCGGTGCGCAGGTTGCCGATCAGCGCGATCAGCCATTCGACCTCGCGCTTTGCCTCGCGGTTCACGGCGACACCCGGCGCCGGCCACTGCGCGACGATCAATTCGTGGGGCCGATCGCCCATCGCGCTCCACAGTTCCTCGGTGATGAAAGGCATGAACGGGTGCAGCATGACGAGGATCTGGTCGAGCACCCAGCCGGCGACGGCCCTGGTTTCATCGTCGAAGCTGCCCCCTTCGGCTCCGCTCAGGACAGGCTTGATGAGTTCGATATACCAGTCGCAGAACCTGTCCCAGACGAAGTGATAGATGGCGTTTGCGGCCGCATCGAAGCGTAGCTCGGCCATGGCCTTGTCCAACTCGGCCAGCGTCTCGGCTACTTCGCCGATGATCCACTGGTTGACCGCTGAAGTTGCCGCCGGCGCGGCCACCGACTGCGACGCGCCGATGCCGTTTGTCTGGCAGAAGCGCGCAGCGTTCCACAGTTTCGTCGCGAAGTTGCGATAGCCTTCAACCCGCTTTTCATCCATTTTCACGTCGCGGCCCTGGCTTTCCATCGCCGCCATGAAAAAGCGCAGTGCGTCGGCGCCGTACTTGTCGATCAGGCCGAGCGGGTCGACGACGTTGCCTTTGGACTTGGACATCTTCTGCCCGTCCGCCGCGCGCACCAGCCCGTGCAGGTAGAGCCGCTTCCATGGCACCTCGCCCATGAAGTGCATCCCCTGCATGGCCATGCGCGCATCCCAGAAGAACAGGATGTCGAAGCCGGAGATCAGCAGGTCGTTGGGGTAGTGGCGCTTCAGCAGTTCTCCGTTCGTGTCGAGCGAAGTCGAGACACCGTGCGCCGGGTTCTCGACTTCACTCAAACCGAACGGAGGTGGGGCGCTATCCTGTGGCCAGCCAAGCGTGGCGAAAGGCCAGAGCGCGGAGGAGAACCAGGTGTCGAGGACGTCTTCGTCGCGTGTTAAAGCCAGCCCTTCTTTATTTTCCGAATGAAACCACTCCATGAAACTGATATGATCGATTTTCTCGACAATCTTCGGGTTTCCCCCAAAATATTGAAATTGTGAGTAAAAATTGTTAGCCTTTTGTTGAGCTTCTTCAAATGTGTTGGCGACGAAGATCGTCTTACTATCAGCGGAAAATCCATGTGGCCAAGCAATGTAAACAGGACGTAGCTCACCAAGCTCTTCATTCATCTTCATTGCGGGACCATACCAAGCCGGAATCCGGTGCCCCCACCAAAGCTGGCGACTGACGCACCATGGCTGGATGTTCTCCATCCAGTTGAAGAAAGTCTTTTCCCACGTTTTCGGCACGATCTCGATCCGCCCGTCGCGCACGGCCTGCATCGGCGGCTGGGCCAGTGTCCTGGCATCGACGTACCACTGGTCGGTCAGCCACGGTTCGATCACCGCGCCGCCGCGGTCGCCGTAGGGGGTCTGGATCACGCGATCCTCGACCCGTTCGAGCAGGCCCTCGCTTTCGAGCAGTTCGACCACCCGCTTGCGCGCGTCGAAGCGGTCGAGGCCGGCGAGGTCCACCGGGATCAGTCCGTCGGCGGTCTGCACCACCTTGGCTTCGGCATCGAACATATTGAGCATTTCCGCCGGCTTGATCCCGGCGCGCTTGCCGACTTCGAAGTCGTTGAAGTCGTGTCCCGGCGTGATCTTCACCGCGCCCGAGCCCAGTTCCGGGTCAGCATGCTCGTCGGCGATGATCGGCACGAGGCGGCCGGTGAGTGGCAGCTTCACCTGTTTGCCGATGACCGACTTGTAGCGCGGATCGTCACCGTTCACGGCCACGGCCATGTCGGCCAGCATCGTTTCGGGCCGGGTGGTGGCGACGACGATGTGATCCGCGCCGTTATCCAGCTTCACGCCGTCGGCCAGCGGATAGCGGAAGTGCCAGAAATGGCCCTTGATCTCGCGCGTCTCCACCTCGAGGTCGGAAATCGCGGTCTTGAGCTTGGGGTCCCAGTTCACCAGCCGTTTGTCGCGGTAGATGAGGCCCTGATTGTAGAGGTCGACGAAGACCTTCACCACGGCCCTGGTGAAATGCGGGTCCATGGTGAACTGTTCGCGCGACCAGTCCATCGAGCAGCCGAGGCGGCGCAACTGGCGCGTGATCGTGCCGCCGCTCTCGGCTTTCCATTCCCACACCTTGTCGATGAACTGTTCGCGCGTGTAGTTGGTGCGCTTGTCCTGCTTCGCTTCGAGCTGGCGCTCCACCACCATCTGCGTGGCGATGCCGGCATGGTCGGTGCCGACCACCCACAGCGCGTCCTTGCCGCGCAGCCGTTCGTAGCGGATCACGATGTCCTGCAACGTATTGTCGAGCGCGTGGCCGATGTGCAGGCTGCCGGTCACGTTCGGCGGCGGATTGACGATGGTGAAGGGCTGGGCATCGGGCCGCGCCGGGCGGAACAGCCCCTGCGTTTCCCAGTGGTCATACCATTTCGCCTCGATCGCCGCGGGGTCGAAAGTCTTGTCGAGAGTGGTGCCGGTCATCGTCGGCGCTTTGCCAGCCGGTTGCGGCAGGCGCAACCGGGGTTGCACTTGCCGCGCCGTGCTTTTTCGCCCATGACCTGTCTTCATGCGCGAATGGGCCGACTGCACGAACATGGTGGAGGAAGGCGAGGCTGCCACCATTGCGCTTACCGGATCGCTCACCGTGGCCTGCATCGGCCCGCTCGACCGCAAGCTGCGCGCGCTCGATGGGCAAGTGAAGCGAGTCGACCTTTCGGGCGTCAGCGAGATCGACACGGTCGGCGCGTGGACTGCCTGGCGCACTGCGCGCGACCATGGTGCCGAGATCGTCGGCGCGAGTGAAAAGGCCGAGCGGCTGATCGCGGCGATCCGGAAATCGAAAGGCACTGCCGATATCCGGCCGCCGCGTCCGGCCTTCCTGCTGCGCATACCGGCTGCGATCGGTGCGCTCGTTCTCGGCTGGGGGCAGGGATCGGTCGGCATCACCGGCTTTCTCGGCGCGATGCTGATTTCAGGCTGGCACACGATCCGCCATCCCGCCAGGCTGCGTTTCAAGGCGCTGGTGCGGCAGGTCGAGCTGGTCGGGGTTTCGGCGCTCGGCATCGTTGGGCTGATGAGCTTCCTCGTCGGCATCGTCATCGCCCAGCAGGGCGCGGTGCAACTCCGCCAGTTCGGTGCGGAAATCTACACGATCAACCTTACTGGCCGGCTCGCCATGCGCGAGCTGGGGGTGCTGATGACCGCGATCATGGTCGCCGGCCGTTCCGGCTCCGCTTTCGCCGCGCAAATCGGCACGATGAAGCTGACCGAGGAAGTCGACGCGATGCGCACGATCGGCGTTTCTCCGGTCGAGGCATTGATCATCCCGCGTGTGCTGGCCGCTGTGCTGATGATGCCTCTTCTGGGTTTCTACGCTGCGGTGGCGGCGATCGTCGGCGGCGCTTTTCTGGCGAATTTCGCGCTCGACATTCCCTTCTTCACTTTCCTCTCGCGAATCCAGGAGGTCGTGCCGATCCACGATGTCTGGGTCGGGCTGATCAAGGCGCCGTTCTTCGGCCTGATCATCGCGCTTGCCGGCTGTTACCAGGGCATGCAGGTGCAGGCCAATGCCGAGGAAGTGGGGCTGAGAACCACGATGGCCGTCGTCCAGGCGATTTTCATGGTGATCGTCCTCGACGCGTTCTTTGCCGTCTTCTTTACCAATGTGGGGTGGGGATGAACGGGAAGGCGCAGCCGTCCATCGCCAGCCCGGCCAGAAGCGATCCCCCGATCGTGATTGAGGGCCTGTGCAACAGTTTCGGCGGCAACGTCATCCATGACAACCTCTCGCTTACCGTCGATCGCGGCGAGATTTTGGGAGTGGTCGGCGGCTCGGGAACCGGCAAGTCGGTGCTCATGCGATCGATCATCGGCTTGCAGATCCCGGATGAGGGTTCGATCGAGGTGCTCGGGCGCTCGATCACCGATGCCGAGGAAGACGAGGATATCGACATCCGCTCGCGCTGGGGGGTGCTGTTCCAGGGCGGCGCCCTGTTCTCGACGCTGACCGTGGCCGAGAATGTCGAGGTGCCGCTACTGGAATTCTACCCCGAAATTGCAAGCGAGCTGCGGCATGAGATCGCGCGGTTCAAGGTGATGCTTTCGGGTCTGCCCGAGGATGCGTCGAGCAAGTTCCCGGCCGAGCTTTCGGGCGGTATGCGCAAGCGCGCCGGCCTGGCGCGGGCGCTGGCGCTCGATCCCGAACTGCTGTTCCTCGACGAGCCGACCGCCGGCCTCGACCCGATCGGCGCAGCCGCTTTCGACCGGCTGATCAAGGAGTTGCAGGACACTCTGGGTCTCACCGTGTTCCTGATCACCCACGATCTCGATACGCTCTACGAGATTTGTGACCGCGTGGCAGTGCTGGCGGAAAAACGGGTGATCGCGGTGGGCACGATTCCGGAATTGCTGGCGCTCGATCATCCGTGGATACAGGAATATTTCAACGGCCCGCGCGGGCGGGCCGCCAGATCCGCGCAGGCGGGGGCTTCGCAGAAACGTACCGGAAAGATGGACAATCCTGCGGGCAGGGGGGCATAGCACGGTTCCATGGAAACCAGGGCCAATCACGTATGGGTCGGTGCGGTCACATTGGCGCTTGTCGCGCTGGCTGCCGCTTTCGTTATCTGGATCGCCCGTCTGGGTCAGGGTGACCTGCAACGGTTCGATATCTTCTTCAAACAATCCGTCGAGGGTCTGTCACAGGGCTCCAAGGTGTCCTTCGCCGGCGTGCCCGTCGGCAAGGTCGAGGACATCGAACTGTGGAAGAAAGACCCCGGCTTTGTCCGCGTGCGCATCGGCATCAAGCGTGACGTACCGATCACCGTGGGCACCACCGCGACGATGCAGGGCTCCTTCACCGGCACAGCGGATATCCAGCTTGAAGGCGCGATCAAGGGCGCGCCGCCGATCACCGAGCCGGGGCCTGAAGGCGTGCCGGTGATTCCGACCAGGCAGGGCGGGCTGGGCGCAATCCTTGCCAGCGCGCCGCTGCTGCTCGACCGGCTGGCGACATTGAGCGATCGGCTCAACCTGCTGCTGTCGGACGACAACCAGAAATCGATCAGGGGCATCCTTGCCAATACCGAACGCATGACCGGCGACATGGCCGAGGCCACGCCGGAAGTGAGGAAGACGCTGACCGATTTGCAGCAGACGCTGGGCCAGGCGACGCAAACGCTGGCCAGGTTCGAAGGCGTTGCCGGGCGGGTTGACCAGATGCTTGGCGACGATGATGCTTCGCTGGCGCATGATCTTCGCCGGACATTGCAATCGGCCAGGGCGGTGGCGGACCAGTTGCAGGGCGCGCTGGGCGATGCGCGACCGGCGGTGCGCCAGCTCTCGGGCTCGACGCTGCCCGAGGCCGAGGCTGCTATCCGCGATTTGCGCGCCACCACCAGGGCGCTCCGGCGCGTGATCGAGAAGATCGACGAACAGGGCGCCGGGGCGCTGGTTGGCAGTCCCCGGCTGCCGGACTACAAGCCGTGAGTGCGAGAGACGAAAGGGGCAGCGTGGCTGGATCGATCAGGAATGGAAGCTCGCTCGCGGCGCTGCTGCTGCTGGCCGGCTGCGTCAGCCTGGGCGGCAAGGTGCCCAGGCAACTGATTGCCCTGACGGCGCGGAACATTGCTCCCGCCGGCACCATGGCGGGGGGGCAGGTCGGCGACACGCTGGTCGTGCTCGATCCCGACGCGGACCGCCGTATCGACGTGCAGCGCGTGCCGGTGCAAATTGACGAATCGACCGTGGCCTATCTCAAGGACGCGACCTGGATAGAGCGGCCGACGCACCAGTTCCGCCGGCTGCTGGCCGAGACGATCCGCGCCAGGGGCAAGCGGATGGTGGCCGAAGGCAGCGATCTCGACGGACGGGGCCATGCGACGCTGTCGGGACGCCTGCTCGACATGGGCTACGATGCGCGCAGCCAGTCGGTCGTGGTGCGCTATGATGCGATTCGCCGGGACGATGCCGGCGCCATCCAGTCGCGCCGTTTCGAGGCCGTGGTGCCGGGTGTCGCGCCGAATGTCAGGGCGGTCGCGCCGGCGCTCAACACGGCCGCGAACGACGTTGCCGTCCAGGTGGCGGACTGGATCGGCTGACGGCGATCAGGCGCCGGTATCGCGGGCCAGCGCCGCGAAGCGCATTGCGGCGGCAAAAGCGGCGAAGCGCCGTTCGCGCCGGGCTTTGGCCTCGGCGTCCTTGCCCCAAAGCCCGGCCTGCCAGTCCTCCTCGAGATTGGCGGCGTCCCACAGCGCTTCCGCCTCGGCTTCGGGAGCGAGCGCGGCGAGCGCGATCACCAGTGAGGCGGCGAGGCTGGTCAGCGTGCGCAGTGCGGCGAGTGCCTGGTCGCTTTCGGCCGCAAGAACGGCTTCCATCCGTGCCAGTGTCGCCGCGGGCTGGGGGCGGTGCATGATCCCGTCGATGCGTTCGAAATGGATGTCCCAGCGTTGTTCGGCGGTGTGGAGCAGCGGCTCCCACACTTCCTCCTGGCACTCGCGCAGCGGCTCGTCGGGCTCGGCGCGATAGCAGAGCGTGTCGGTGCCGGCATAGGCCACGAGGCTGCGGATCGCATCGGAGCGCTCTGCCGCAACGACATCGATCGCATAGTCGGCAAGGTCGCGCAGGATGAAGCCGGCGGTATCGATTTCCTCGCCCTGACTGGCCCATTCCCCGGCCATGGCTTCGGCAAGAGCGCAGGTCGGCAGGACTTGCGGGCGGCCGCCGGCGCTTTTGATGCCGCGACCGTCGAGCAGCACGCGCCAGCCGCCGTCGGCCGGCGCGACTGTCACATCCTTGTAGAAACGTCTCATGGTGGCGGAGACTTCCAGCGGCGGGCAAAGACGGTCGGCATGATCAGCGCATCGATCAGGCCGACGATGACGAGGGCGGAAGCGATCTCGCGCGGGAGGGCGATGCGGCCGTACAGCGCCATCAGCCCGAAAATCACCAGAGCCAGCCCACTCCAGCGCATCGCATGCAAGGCCATCAGGCGCACTTTCGCCGGATCGTTGCTCATCGCAACAGATACTCCTTCAGTTCGGCCGGGCTCGTCGCGACGAATTCCGCCCCGGCCGCCCGCAGTTCCTGCGGTGCATGATAGCCCCAATCGACGCCGATGGCGCGCACTCCGGCATCGCGCGCCATTCGCATGTCATAGGCGGTGTCGCCGATCATCACCGCGTTTGCCGGCTTCGCGGCGGCTTCGAACAGCGCGGCTTCGAGCATTGCCGGGTCGGGTTTGGAAGGATGCTCGTCCGCGGTCTGGAGCGTTGTGAAATGCGCTGTCAGGCCGTGCGCGGCGAGGCAGTGATCGAGCCCGCGCCGGCTCATGCCGGTGGCCACGGCAAGCTCCCACCCCTCGGCGAGAAGCGCATCGAGCAGTGCCCTGATGCCGTCGAACAACGGTTGCGCCAGATCTCCCGTCTCGCGCTGGGTGCGGAAGGCGCGCTTGTAGGCATCGACGAGGTCGCGCAGGACGCCCGGATCGCTATCGGGGACGAGCTTGCCGACGGCTTGCGGCAGACTGAGCCCGACCATCCTGCGCACTTGGTTGCGGTCGGGCGCGGGAAGCGCGGCTTCGGCAAAAGCCGCGTCCATCGCCCGGCAGATGCTGGCCTGTCCGTCGATCAGGGTGCCGTCGCAATCGAATACCGCGAGCTTGATCATGGTGTATGGTCCCCGGTGCGGAAAGCGGCGTTGGGGTGCATCAGCGCTTGCCCGTTCCGCCGCCGCCGCGAGGCTTGCGCGAAGCGGCCGACGCGGGCTTGCCCGATTTGGCTTTCGGGACCGGGGGCTTGCCCGCCGGGCCACGCTCGCCCTTGGTCCGGCCACGCCGCTCGCCGCGGCGTTCCTTGCGATATTGCTTGGCATGGGCCTTGGCGGCCTGCTTCTTCACCTCGCGGGTCGGCTCCTTCGGCGCTTCGGGTAGCGCCTCGCCGTCCGCTTCGTCGAAGCCCAATTGCTCCATGCCCATGGCGAAATGTTCGGGCAGGGGCGCGGTCACGTCGAGCGGTGTGCCGTCGGGGTGGTCGATGATCAGGCGGCGGGCGTGGAGGTGCATCTTGCGGCTGATCGTGCCCGAGAGGAAAGCATCCTGCCCGCCGTACTTGCCGTCACCGACGATGGGGTGGCCGATCGCCGCCATATGCACGCGCAACTGGTGCGTGCGGCCGGTCAGCGGTTGCAGCTCGACCCAGGCGGCGCGGTTGCCGGCGCGGTCGAGCACGCGGTAGCGGGTGCGTGCGGGCTGGCCCTGCTCGCTCTCGTCGACCATCATCTTCTCGCCGCCGGTGCCCGGCTGTTTGGCCAGCGGCAGGTCGATGAAGCCTTCGTCGACCGAAGGCACACCGACGATCAAGGCCCAGTAGATCTTGCGCGCCGAGCGGGTGGAGAAGCGCCTGGAGAAGAAGGCCGCGCTGCCCGGCGTCCGGGCGATCAGCAGCACGCCCGAAGTGTCCTTGTCGAGCCGGTGGACGAGGCGGGGGCGTGGCCCCTCCGGCGCGAAGGCGTCGAGCAGCCCGTCGACATGCTCCCTGGTGCCGCTGCCGCCCTGCGTGGCGAGGCCGGGCGGCTTGTTGAGCACGATCGCGGCGCGGTCCTGGGTCAGCACCATCGCCTCGGCTTGCTCGATCTGCTCCTCGGTCAGTTCGCGGCGCGGCCTGGCGCCCTTGTCGGGCGTGGCGCCGCCGGGCGGTACGCGCAGCATCTGGCCGGCGGCGAGCCGGTCGGCGGGGTCGGCGCGCTTGCCGTCGACGCGGATCTGCCCGGTGCGCGCCCAGCGCGAGACGGTGGCGAAGCCCACTTGCGGCAGGTGGCGCTTGAACCAGCGGTCGAGCCGGATGCCGTCGTCGTCGGCCTGGACGGTGAACTGGCGGACGCGATCGTCCCCGGTTCCTGAGCTTGGCGAAGGGCGAAGGGTCATGCCAGGTTCCGCATCAGGATAAGGCCGACGAAAAGGCCGGTGAAGCCCGCCGCCAGCGAGGCTGCGACATAGATCGCCGCCGCCCCGATCGCTCCGCGCTCGACCAGCAGGGCAAATTCGAGGCTGAAGGACGAAAAGGTGGTGAAACCGCCGAGCACGCCGACACCGAGCAGCAGCTGCCAGCTTTCGCCATGAGCGCCGAAACGGGCGAGCCAGCCCGCGAGCAGGCCCATGGCGAAGCTGCCGGAGACGTTCACTGTCAGCGTTGCCCAGGGGAAAGCGCTCGCAGCGACCGGGCCGATCGCCAGCGTCCAGGCGCGCGCCATCAGGAAGCGCAGCCAGGAACCGAGCGCGCCGCCAGCGGCGACATAGACGGAGGCGGCAAGAAAGGAAGGCGGAGCCATGCGCCCCGCCTTAGAGCATCGCGGGCGAAAGTGGGAACCGGTTTTGCGTAAAAACGATGCGGCAATCCGTCACGGCCCGCACGGCGGCCATTGTCAGTTTTTCCTCGTGGCCACGTCCGCGGCGTCGGCGACGCTGAAAGTCGAATCCGCGGCAAGATGGCCAAGCCCGGCCTTGCCCAGCACTTCGCGTACGCGGTCATGCGCGCGGGCGAGGATTACCCGACGCCCTGCCTTGCCGAGTTGGCCGACGAATTCGCCCAGCGCATCGGCCGCTGTGCTGTCGAGGTCGTTGCTTTCCTCCAGACTCAGCACGATCGTTCGTGCCTCGCGAGCCAACGCCCGGTCGGAGATCGTCGAAAGCACGCTTTCGGCATTGGCGAAGATCAGCGGCGCATTGGGGCGGAAGATGGCGAGGTCCGGCCGCCGAATCGCCTCGGGATGGTGGGAGGCGTCCACGAAGTCGTGGCTGTCGCCGACACGGCCAAGCTCGCTGATGGAGGGATGCGACAGGTCGTACAGCAAGTTCGTGATCGACAGGGCTACCGCAACGAATATGCCGGCCAGCACGCCGAAGGCCAGCACGCCTGCCGCTGCGGTCAGTGCGATATACTGGCCGCGGTTCATGCGGAACAGGCGCAGGACTGGCGTGGGGGAGAGTGCATGCGTCAGCGCTGCGATCACCACTGCGGCAAGCACGGGTTCTGGAATGCGGGCGATCCAGCCGGCGGCGAACAGCGCCAACAGCAGCACGGCTCCTGCGCCGACTGCGCCTGAAATGCGGCTGGCCGCGCCTGCCGCCTCGTTGGCCGAGCCCGCGGAGAAGCCCGCGCCGACCGGCATGCCCTGGACCAGTGCGGCGACGATATTGGCGCCGCCGAGTGCGCCGAGTTCGCGGTCGGCCGAAAGCCGGTCACCGTGCTTGAGCGCCAGTGCGCGCATCGTGCCCCAGCTTTCGGCGAAGAGGATCAGTGCAATCGGCGCGGCGAGCTGCACCAGGCTGCTCCATTCGGCGAAGCTGGCGGGCAGGGCGGGGGCGGGGAGTGCCAGTGTCACCGTGCCGGCAGTCGCAATGCCGAACGCGTGGAGATCGATCATCCGGTCGAGCGCGATGCCACTCACCATCACGAGCAGCGCTGCGGGGATCTGTGGCGTGCGGCGCAGCGTCAGTAGCAGGGCAAGCGCGGCGATGCCCAGAAGCATGCTCGCGGGGTGCCAGTGCGGCGCCATGGCGCAGAGCGCACCCAGCGTCGCGCCGATCGGCCCTTGCGGCACGGCGATACCGGTGACTTTGGGCAACTGGCGGATGATGATCGTCACTGCCAGTCCGAAGGCGAAGCCATGCAGTACCGGGCGCGAGATGAAGCCCGTGAGGCTGCCGAGGCGGAACAGGGCTGCGCCGAGGAAAAGCAGGCCGACGATGGCGACGATCGCTGTCGCCGCCGCATCGTGGGCGGCCGCGTCGCCGGGCAGGCCGGCGAGGGCAGCGGCCAGAATTGCGGCGGCGGAAGATGTCGTCGAAACCACGGCGAAGCGGCTGCGCCCCAGCAGCGCATAGGCCATGCCGCCGGCGACCGCTGCGATCAGCGCGCGCGCCGGTGAGAGGCCGGCGATCTGGGCATAGGCAATGCCTTCGGGCAGCAGCAGCCCGGCGATCGCCAGGCCGGTGAGAGCATCGCGGGGCAGGGAACGTGGTATCGGCGTGACGTGGTCCTCCTTCCGCCTTCATCCGCACCGAATGCGCGGATTCAGTTTGTCGGCACGACCACCCGCCGCACGCTGATCACTCTCACCGGCCTGGCGATCATCTGGCCTTTCATCACGCCTTCGCCCAGAGTCGGCGAGAGGGGCACGTCGTAGATCCTGCGCACTACGTCCATGCTTTCGACGACGTGGCCGAAAGCGGCAAAGCCGGCCTTTCCGTCATCGGTGGCGGCATCGGGGCCGGCGTCGAGCCCCGGCAGGTCGGACAGCAGGATCGAGAAGTCGCCGGCAGCGGTTCCCGGCGCATTGCGCGCCATCGAGATCGCGCCGGCCTTGTGGCGGATGCCGGTGATGGTGGTCGGTTCGTGCGCGATGCCCGGCAGCGCGCGCCTGGGATCGCCCTTTGTGCCGGCCTGGATCAGTCCGTTCGGTTGTTCGCCCCAGGGCAGGCGCATGACCCGGTAGAAAGTGATCCCGTCGAAGCGGCGCTGATCGGCGTAGCGCACGAAATTGCGTGTGGTGACAGGTGCGTGTGCGGCGTCGAGATCGAGCGTGATCGTACCCAGTTCGGTCACCATGGCGACGCGCACGGTGTCAGGCAATGGAGCCGGTTTCGGCGCGGGTGCGGCGGCCGTCAGCGTCAGCAGCAGCGGTGCGGTGAAGAGGGCGAATCGGGAAGCCATGCCCGGATCATGCCCGAAAACGAAAAGCGCGGCACCCTGATGGATGCCGCGCTTGGACAATGTGGAACGAATTGCAGATCAAGCGAGGTTGGCGCTGACCATGCAATAGAACATCGGCAGCGACAGCAGCAGGTTGGTGCGGCTGGCAATGAGCGCGCGCGGGGTGGCCCTGGCCTTTTCCTCGTCGGTCGCATCGACGATGCCGAGGATCTTCTTCTGGGCCGGCCAGATGATCACCCAGACGTTGAGGAACATGATGATGGCCATCCACATGCCGAGGCCGATCAGGTTGACGTTGCCCTGGCCGGTGAACGTCAGCGCCTGGTGGCTGTAGCCACTGAGGTAGGCGATGCCGAGGCCAGTCAGCACGGTGAACAGCGCACCGTAGCGGAAGAAGAAGAAGACGTTGGGCGCGATGTAGCCGGTGACGCCTTTCTTCAATTCGGCGGGCACCTTGGGCATTGTCGGCACCTGGACGAAATTCAGGTAGTACAGCAGGCCGATCCACAGCACGCCGAAGAACAGATGCAGCCAGCGGAGCACCGAATTGGCATCGACCGGCGCCGAGGACGCGAAAGCCCCCATGACGACGACCGCAAGCGCCAGGCCCACGATGAGCACCAGATGCAGGTTACCGAAAAGTTTGGCCATTGTTTCCCCCTTGGATGCCGAGGTTGTCTCTCGAATGTGTTAATGCGCGGCGAAACCGCAGCTTGCCGGCCGCCAGGGCGTGTCCGGGCGGCGGCGGCCCGTTTATTGCGCCATCGCAAGCGAATGTCACACGGTTTTGCGTATTTTTGCACTTATTCGTGCGGAGGATTGGTCAGGACTTCGTCTCTGGACTTGTCGCCCAGGCCGTGACGCAGAACCATCGGCAACTGGCTGAAAGTGAAAAGGAAGGACAGAGTGGTGAAGCCCCAGAGCTTCGCCTGCAACCAGCCGTCGAAGCTCAACACCTGGCGCAGCACTTCGTTGAGCGCGGCGAGAAACAGGAAGAATACGGCCCAGTTGCGCGACAGCTTGAGCCAGCCCTGCTCGTCGAGCCCTTCGAATGCCGATTGCAGCAGGTAGCGCAGCATCGGCTTGCCGCGGGCGAGGCCGGCAAAGAGGATACCGGCGAACAGCAGGTAGATCGCAGTCGGTTTCACCTGCACCCAGAAGGGATCTCCCAACAGCACGGTCAGCATGCCGAAGCCCAGGATGAGCACGGTCGACAGCCACAGCATCGGCGAGACGTGGCCCAGCCGCCAGCGCGAGATCACCAGCGCCGCCACAGTCGCGATCATGAAGGCGATCGTGCCCTTGGTCACCGCGAGGACTACGCCGATGCTGTTCGCGCCCGAAGGCGGCGCGAAATGGCGATAGGTCAGAAAGAAGACGAGCAGCGGCCCGAAATCGACGACGAGGTTGATCCAGGATGCCCTGGGTCTCTGTGCCGGTGTGGTCTGTTCTGTCATCATGCCACTCCCGCAATGACGCGTGCGACGAGATCCGGGTCGAAGGGGCGCAAGTCGTCGATCTTCTCGCCGACGCCGATCGCATGGATCGGCAGGCCGTACTGTTCGGCCGCAGCCACCAGCACGCCGCCGCGCGCGGTGCCGTCCAGCTTGGTCATGATGAGGCCGCTCACGTTCGCCACTTCCTTGAAAATCTCGATCTGCTGCAAGGCATTCTGTCCATTGGTGGCGTCGAGCACCAGCACGACATCGTGCGGTGCTTCGGGATTGAGCCTGCCCAGCACGCGGCGAATTTTTGCAAGCTCGTCCATCAACTCGCGCTTGTTCTGCAAGCGCCCGGCCGTATCCACGATCAGCGCGTCGATGCCCTGGGCGGTTGCGGCTTTCACTGCGTCGAAGACGATGCTGGCCGGATCGCCGCCTTCCGGGCCGCGGACGACCGGCACGCCGAGACGGTCGGCCCAGACTGCGAGCTGGCCGATCGCCGCTGCGCGAAAAGTATCGCCGGCCGCCAGCATCACGCCATAGTCCTGCTCCTGAAACAAGTGCGCGAGCTTGGCGATGGTCGTGGTCTTGCCCGAGCCGTTGACGCCGATCACCAGGATGACCTGTGGGCGCGGGAAGGCGACGATATCCAGCGGCTTTGCCACCGGGCGCAGAATCGCGGCGATTTCCTCTGCGACGGCCTGCTTGATCGTCTGCTCGTCGAGGCCGCGCTCGAAGCGCTCGTCGGCCAGGCGCTCGCGGATGCGGGCGGCGGCGCGCGGGCCGAGGTCGGAGAGGATCAGCGCATCCTCAATGTCGTCGAGCTGCGCGTCATCGAGCTTTGCCCGGGTGACGATCCCCGCGAGATTTTCGGACAGGCGCTCCGATGTCTTGCGCAAGCCGCCGAAGAGCCTGTCGCTCCAGCTTTCGCCGCTCATGCGAGCATTCCTTCGATTACCCCTGCTGGCTTGACGGTAACGATCGCCGCCGCGGCCGTGCCGGCGGGCAGGCGGACGCGGGCGAAATTCTCGGCATGACCGGTGCCGTCGCGCTCGGCGAGCACTGTGAGCTGCGTGCCGACCAGGGTGGAGAGCCATTGCGCACGCTGCCCGGCGACGGCTTCGCGCAGTTCGGCGGCGCGCGCTTTTATCACCGGCGGCGCGATTTGCGGCATGCGCGCGGCGGGTGTGCCGGGGCGCGGCGAATAGGGGAAGACATGGCCGTGGACCACACCCAGATCGGCTATGATCGAGCGGTTGCTGGCGTGCATCGCTTCGTCTTCGGTGGGGAATCCGGCGATGATGTCGGCGCCGATCGCGATGTCCGGCCGCCCGGCGCGGAGGCGCTCGACCAGCCTGACGGCATCGGCGCGCGTGTGGCGGCGCTTCATGCGTTTGAGGATCATGTCGTCGCCCGATTGCAGCGAAAGATGGACGTGCGGCATGACGCGCGGTTCGCCGATCAGCAATTCGAACAATTGCCCGTCGATCTCTATGCCGTCGAGCGAGGACAGGCGCAGCCGTTCCAGTCCGGGGAAACCGGCGAGAATCGCGGCGACCAGCGCGCCGAGGCGCGGCCTGCCGGGAAGGTCGTCGCCCCAGGAGGTAAGATCAACACCGGTCAGCACGGCTTCGCGAGCGCCCGCATCGAGATGGCGGGTGACATCCTCGATCACCGCTGCGATCGGCCGTGACCGGCCCGGTCCGCGGCCTTGCGGGATCGCGCAGAAGGTGCAGGCATGGTTGCAGCCGGTCTGGACATCGATGAAAGCGCGGGTGTGGCCGGTGTGCGGCGCAACGGGGGAGGGGGGCACGTTCCAGACGCGCGGATCGAGCTTCGCGGTGTTGGCAATCAGCCCGTCGACCTCGGGCATCGCCGCCAGCGCCGCCCGCTCCACTTCGGCAGCGCAGCCCGTGACCAGCAGCCGGGCATCGGGCCTGGCCTTGCGCGCGCGGCGGATCGCCTGCCGGGTCTGGCGGACGGCTTCCGCGGTGACGGCGCAACTGTTCACCACCGTCAGATTCTCGGCCCGGGCCAGCAGACCGCGCAGGCTTTCGCTTTCGGACAGGTTCAGCCGGCAACCCAGCGAAACGATTTCGAGCGTCACGCCGTTGCTCCCCGGGCCGATTCCCGTGCCGCTCCGTAGTCGGCGGGATCGAAGCTGCCGCGGAAGCTCTCGGCGGCGGCTCCGGTCATGACGATCTCGCCGTCCTCGCGCCAGTCGATGCGCAAGGGGCCGCCGGGCAGCGTGACCGTGACCGGGCGGTCGACGAGGCCGCGCTTCATCGCTCCGATCGCGGTGGCGCAAGCACCGGTGCCGCAGGCGCGGGTGAGTCCTGCGCCGCGTTCCCATACGCGCAGGCGAATCGAATCGCGTGCGGTGACGGTGGCGACATTGACGTTCACACGCTCGGGAAAGAGTGGATCGCGTTCGATTTCAGGCCCGAGCCGGGCAAGGTCGATCGCATCGCAATCGGGGACGAAGAAGATGACGTGCGGGTTGCCGACATTGACCGCGATCGGGTTCTCCAGTTCATCCCACCCGATCGGCATGGCCAGCGTGTCCATCGCATAGGCGAGGGGGATGCGGTCCCAGTCGAACCGCGGCCGGCCCATTTCGACCGAGATGCCGCTTGCAGCCGGCATTGCCGAGATCAGTCCGCCGGTGGTTTCGATCCGCGCCGGGGCACCGTGGAGCAGCCCGACCGCGCGCGCGGCGTTGCCGCAGGATTCCACTTCGCTGCCGTCGGCGTTGAAAATGCGCATGCGGAAATCGGCAACAGCAGAAGGTTCGAGCAGGATCAACTGGTCGCAGCCGATTCCGGTGTGGCGGTTCGCCAGCGCTGCGGCCAGCGCGCTGTCGATCACGGGCACGCTGTGCGCGCGACTGTCGAGTACGACGAAGTCGTTGCCGAGACCGTGCATCTTGACGAAGGGAACGCGCATGGCGGCGCTCTAGAGACTATCGCAGCAAAGGGGAAGCGTATCGAGGTCCGCTGTGGCGCTGTCCGAAATCTGGCGTTATGGCCTCCCTTCCAGCCGTAGAGGGGCAGCGAGGCATGAGCGAAATCGACGGGGAACACCGCTACTGGCTGATGAAGTCGGAGCCCGATGCCTATAGCTGGGATGATCTCGTCGCCGAGGGTGAGGGAACCTGGGACGGCGTGCGCAACCACCGCGCGGCGAAAAATCTGCGGACGATGAAGCAGGGCGACAAGGCGTTCTTCTATCATTC
>JAITWR010000206.1 GCA_031285165.1 Novosphingobium sp. | reverse complement strand
TCAGGTTTTGTATCGGCCAAGTACGGGACATGCGGCCTTGAACGGGAACTGAAATGCGAAAGTTGCAACAGATGTTCTGGGGTATGCTGGCACTGGTCAGCGTGCTGTGGCTCGTCGCTGACCCGTCTGTATTCCGCTTGTCCGGGGTCTTTGCGATCCGCACGGCGGCCGTACAATATACCGGTATAGTGGCGATTGTCTGCATGAGTGTGGCGATGATCCTTGCGATCCGCCCGCGCTGGCCTGAAAGCCGGCTCGGCGGACTCGACAAGATGTATCGTGTTCACAAGTGGCTCGGCATTGCGGCACTGGTCGCGGCCATCACGCACTGGCTGTGGGCGAAGGCGCCGAAATGGGCCGTGGGATGGGGCTGGCTCGAACGGCCGGCACGCGGCCCCAGAGTGCCGCCGGTCAATCCGGTCGAAAGCCTGTTCACGCAATTGCGCCATACGGCGGAAGGCTGGGGAGAATGGGCCTTTTACGGGGTGGTCGTGCTGATAGCGGCGGCGCTCATCCAGCGCATTCCCTATCGCTTTTTCTATCGGACCCATCGGTACGTGGCGCTGGTCTATCTCGTGCTGGTGTTCCACGCCGTCGTCCTGACGAAGTTCGGCTACTGGCTTTCTCCCCTTGGCCTGACTTTGGTGGTTTTGCTCTCCTATGGCTCCTGGGCGGCGGTGCTCGTTCTGTTTCGCCGTGTGGGGCGCAATCGGCAGACGGCGGGCAGGATCGCCGCCATGCGGTATTATCCGGGGGTGCGGGCGCTTGAAACCACGATCGACATGGAGCCGGGATGGCCTGGCCACAGGCCCGGCCAGTTCGCTTTCGCCATGTCGGACCCGGCCGAAGGGGCGCACCCCTATACCATCGCCTCGGCCTGGAATGCGGATGAACCGCAGATCACGTTCATCACCAAGGAATTGGGGGACCATACGCGGCAACTGCCCGACAAATTGCGTTCAGGGCAGAACGTGACAATCGAAGGGCCTTACGGCTGCTTCACATTCGATGATGATTGCGCGCGGCAGATCTGGATCGGCGGGGGTATCGGTATCACGCCTTTCATTGCCCGCATGAAGTATCTCCAGAGCCATGCCGGCGGAACGCTGCCGGAGGTCGATCTGTTTCATTGCACGGCGGAAATCGACGAGGACGCTCTGGACAACCTGCGGGCGGACGCCGGGGCGGCAGGCATTCGTCTCCACATCCTGATCGATGCAAGGGACGGCCGGCTCGACGGTGAACGAATATGTTCCGCGGTGCCGGAATGGAGAGACGCGAGTATCTGGTTTTGCGGCCCCCTGCCTTTCGGCGAAACGCTGCGCAGGGATTTCGGGAAGCGGGGTTTCCCGGTGGCGGACCGCTTTCATCAGGAACTGTTCGCGATGCGGTAAAGTGATGTGTTTGCCGAATACCGCTTGCCGTCTGGACAACGGCAGTCCCCATTCCTAGAAGCCGGGCCGTGACGATGATCCGCACATTTCTTGCCGGGCACCGCTGGCTGGCCATATGGCTTGCCGGCGTTGCGCTCGCCATGAAGGTGCTTGTGCCGGTCGGGTTCATGCCGGCCATGCCGGTCATGTCGTCCGGGGGTACGCTGGTCCAGCTCTGCACGGGTCAAGGCCCGCAGATGGTCGAAATGGATATCCCGGGCAATTCCGGCGATCACGATACCGCCGATCACAAGAAGGCCGGGGCGCCATGCGCTTTCTCGGGCCTGTCGGCACCGACGCTTGCTTCCGCCGGCCCCGTACAGATGGCGATCGCCATTGCTTTCATCCTGGCCATGGGCTTTCTGCCGGTGGCCGTTGTGCGTCCGGCCCTCCCGTCATTCCTGCGCCCCCCGCCGATAGGGCCGCCGACAACCGCCTGATCTTCCGCACTGCCCATTTTCATTGGCGCGTGGCGTGGTCCGCGCGCCCGGATCAGGTTTCATCATGCCCATCATTGCCAAAGCCGCGTGTGCGGCTGCTATCGCCTGTGGCTTGTCGTCCGCGAGCGCTTTTGCCCAGGACAAGCCGGTTCTTCCTGCTATCGAGGTCGGTTCCGATGATCTGCCCGCCGGATCGGTATCGGCCGAAACCCTGTCGCGCAGCCGGATCGCCTCGCTGCAATCGGCAACGAGCGACACGGCCGCGCTGATCGATCATCTGCCCGGAGTCAGCACTATCGGAGCGGGCGGCTTTTCCGGCCTTCCGGTGATCCGGGGTCTTGAAAGTCAGCGCCTGGCCATCCTGGTCGACAGCCTGCCGATCGACATCGCCTGCCCCAACGAGATGAACCCGCCGCTTTCCTATACCGATCCGCAAACGATCGAGGCGATCAGTGTCATTGCGGGCGTAACCCCTGTCAGCCTGGGCGGAGACAGCATCGGCGGGGCGATCTCCGTCGAAACCGGGGCACCGCGTTTCGCCGGGGCCGGCGAAAGGCTGCTGACCGGAGAGCTTTCCGCCTTCTATCGCAGCAATGGCGATGGCTTCGGCGGCGCGCTGTCGATCACGGTGGCCAGTGACCGATTCAGCCTGAACTATGCCGGCTCCTTCACGCAATCCGGCAATTACGCCGGCGGTGGTCGCGACGGCACCGTGCGCTCGACCGAATTCAGGAAGACGGACCATGCGTTGAACCTGGCCGTGCAGACGGAAGCCGGCCTGTTCGAGCTGAAAGGCGGCTATCACTTCTCGCCCTACGAGGGCTTTGCCAATCAATATATGGACATGACATCCAACCGTTCCTGGTATCTGAACGGCCACTGGAAAGGGGCGTTCGACTGGGGCGATCTGGATCTGCGCGCGTTCTATCGCGATACCGATCACCGGATGAACTTCCTTGCCGACAAGGGCGGCAGCGCGGACGGCGGGATGCCGATGAACACCGAGGTTCACAGCGCCGGTTATACGCTGAAGGCAGACGTCCTGCTGTCCAATCGCGATACCTTGCGCCTGGGCAGCGAATTCCATCACCAGTGGCTCAACGATTATTGGCCGGCGGTGGCGGGCAGCATGATGATGGGGCCGGATGCCTATATCAACGTGAACGGTGCAACGCGCGACCGGCTGGGCACTTTCGCGGAATGGGAAGCGAAATGGACGCCTGAACTGACGACGCTGCTGGGCTTGCGCAACGACCAGGTCTGGATGAACACGGGTGAGGTCCAGCCCTATTCCACCACGATGATGAACATGGCCGACGCCTTGGCCGCGGCCGCGTTCAATGCCGCCGGCCGCAGTCGGCATGACGGCAACTGGAGCGCCAGCGCACTGCTGCGCTACGCGCCGGGCAGCGGTCTGACGCTGGAAATCGGCTATGCGCGCAAGAGCCGCTCACCCAACGTCTATGAACGCTACAGTTGGGGACGCGGCTCGATGTCCAGCCGGATGGTCGGCTGGTTCGGCGATGGGAATGGCTATGTCGGCGATCCCGCGTTGAAGCCGGAACGGGCCGATACGGTGAGCGCGGCGGTAAGTCTGAAAGGCGCCGGCGATGGCTGGGCACTCAGAATCGCCCCCTATTACACGCGCGTCCACGATTATATCGATGTCGTGAAACTCGCCGATTTCACCGATATGATGGGGGTTCCGACCGGGTTCGTGCAGCTTCGCTTCACCAACCGCGAAGCCGAATTCTACGGGCTGGACATCTCGGGCTCGTTCCCGTTGTGGAAATCCGCCGCTGCCGGAACGGCAAAGGCAACCGTGACGGCAAGCTGGCTGCGCGGGCGCAATCTGGACGACCGGGGCGGACTCTATCACCAGATGCCTTTCAACGTGAAGCTGGGCATCGAGCACCGGCTCGGCGGCTGGGAAAGTGCGGCCGAACTGGAAGTGGTGGCGGACAAGAACAGGATCGATGCCACGCGCAACGAGCTGCGGACCAAAGGCTATGCCCTCGTCAACCTGCGCACCGGCTATGCGTGGGGCCGTTACCGGCTGGGCCTGGATATCCGCAATCTGTTCGACAAGGGGTATGATCTGCCGCTCGGCGGCATGTCGCTGGGGGATTACGCGGCGGTCGGCGATCTGAGGCCGGTGCCCGGCCGTGGCCGCTCCTTCAATGCGGGCCTGGCCGTGAAGTTCTGAACCGTGGCGGCCATTGCCATGTTCCGCCCGGCCAAAGCGAGTGATGCGAGGGCTTTCGGGCTTCTCGTGTCGCTCGCCGTGCATGTGGGCGCTCTTGCGGCCTGGGGCCTTCTGAGCCTCAGCCCCGGCATTGCCCCTGTCCCGAACAGGGGGGATAAGCCGCTTGCAGTCACGATTGTCCCGCTGTCCGTGATCGCTTCGGGAAAGCCGCCGGCAGTCTGGCCGGAAACTGCGGTTGCATTCACCGGGCCGGCAGGGCATCCGGACACCGGCGCCGCTGCCCCCGTGCTGCCAGTGCCGGCGCTGCCGGGCCGGTCCGATGCGGCTGCACCGCCCGTCGTATCTTCGGCCCTGCCTGCGAGTGCGCCTGTCGAGACGCTGCTGTCGCGTCCTGCTGCTTCCTTGCCGGCCGATGGCGAGCGTGCAGCCTATGTCCGGCGATTGTGGAAATGGATCGCCGCCAGGCGGCCGGAGGGCATTCATCTTGCAGGAGAGGCGCTGATTTCCTTTTCCATCGGTTCTGACGGGAGCTTGCTGGGGCTTTCCCTGGACCGCCCCAGCGGCAGAGCGCAACTCGACCGGCTGGCCCTTCGCACGGTGCGTCTGGCGGCGCCCTTTCCGCGACCGCCTGAAAATCTCGGCACGGGGCGGCTTGATTTCACGTTGCCGTTTCATTTCGACTAGCGCGGAAAATCATAACGCGTCAGGGTTTGGTCAGCATATGCGGTCATGTTCGTGTGCCGCCTTCGACCGGAGACCATATGAGCCGATTGCGCACCCATCCTGAACGTCATGCCGTGTCGCGGATCGGCTGGTTGCGTGCGGCCGTTCTCGGCGCCAACGACGGGACCGTATCGACGGCCAGCCTGATCGCCGGCGTTGCCGCATCGGGTGCGGGCCGGTCGGACATTCTCGTCGCCGGGGTGGCGGCGCTTGTTGCCGGCGCGATGTCGATGGCCGCTGGTGAATATGTGTCGGTAAGTTCGCAGGCCGATGCCGAGAAGGCGGACCTGGAGCGCGAAAGAATCGAATTGGCGGAACAGCCGGCATTCGAACGGCAGGAGCTCGCCGGAATCTATGTCGCTCGTGGCCTTGACCCCGATCTTGCCGCCATGGTTGCCGATCAACTCATGGCCAGGGATGCGCTCGGCGCCCACGCGCGCGATGAATTGGGTATTTGGGAGATATCGACAGCCCGGCCCTTGCAGGCCGCTTTCACCTCTGCGGTGACTTTCAGCGCCGGGGCGATAATGCCGCTGGCGGTTGTCGCCCTCGTTCCGCGCGGGCAACTGATCCCCCTCGTAATCGCGGTTTCGCTGTTTTGCCTGGCGCTGCTGGGAGCGTTCGGGGCCAGGGCCGGCGGTGCATCTGCGCTCCGGCCGGTCATCCGGGTCGTGTTCTGGGGAGCGCTGGCGATGGCGCTGACCACCGGCATAGGGCGCCTGTTCGGGGCGGCCGTCTGAGTATTCAGGAAAGCCCGTGCAGATGCGTGTTCTTGTCATCGAGGATAATGAACGGCTGGCAAGGCTGGTTGCGGATGGTCTCCATCGCCGGGGGTTTTCCTGCGACCTGGCCCATTGCCTTGCCGACGCGGATGCTGCGATGGGCGGTGCGGCCTATGATGCGATCGTGCTCGATCTCGGCCTGCCGGATGGTGACGGCATCGCCTGGCTGACTCATCGGCGCCAGTGCCGGCAAATGCCGCCGGCAATCATCCAGACGGCGCGCGGTGCGCTTGAGGATCGCGTGACCGGGCTCGATGCCGGGGCGGACGACTATGTCGTAAAGCCGGTGGAGATCGACGAACTTGCCGCGCGCATACGCGCTCTGTTGCGCCGCCCCGGTTCCCGCGCCCGGACGGTACTGGAAGCAGGTGGGCTCCGGTTCGACACGGCTGCGCGGATCTCGCACTACGGGGACAGGGATATCGGCCTTTCCCGGCGCGAGGCCGATCTGCTGGAACTGCTGCTGCGCCGCGCGGGCTCTGTCGTGCGCCGTGAGGTGATCGAGGATGCGCTCTACACTTACGATGAGCCTGTCACGCCGAATGCGGTCGAAGCTGCCATTTCGCGATTGCGGCGCAAGCTCGACGAGGCCGGGGCGGGAGGCAGGCTGCATACGATCCGCGGCGTGGCTACATGCTTCGGGAGAACAACGGATGACCGATCGGCGATCCGTCACCCGGCGGCTCAAGCGGGATCTCGCGCTGGTCGGCCTCATCGGCACGGTGTTGCTGCTGGCGGCGGTCGTGTTTTTCTACTGGCGCACTTTCACCCACATGTCGGCAAGGGATGCCGTGATCCGTTCGATTGGCGAGATGCTCGAACATGCCGCTTTGCCCGTGATCGTGCTGATGGCTCCGGTTGCGTTTGTCGGCCTGCGCGTGATCCGGCAGGCTTTCGTGCCGCTGGAGCAGGCCGCCATGCAGATCGAGGCTGCACACGGCCATGAGCGCGGCTTTCGCATCGACCCTTCTGCCATGCCCGCCGAGGCACTGCCTTTCACCCATGCGGTCAATGAACTGCTGGGACGGCTCGACGATGCGGCCATGCGCCAGGAAGCTTTTGCCGCAGACGTGGCGCACGAGTTGCGCACACCGCTTGCGGTGCTGGCGCTGGAACTCGATCAGTTGGGCGGCGTGGACGCCTTGCGCCTGAAAGCCGATGTCGCGGCCATGCAGCGGCTGATCGATCAGCTTCTGCTGCTGGCGCAGATCGATGCTGCCACTGCTGCCCAACTGGCTGTCGAATATGTCTCGCTGAGGGACGTGGCGAGCGATGTTGTCAGTTTCATGGCTCCTGCGATCATCGCGTCGGGCAAGAACATCACCGTTGATGCGGACACGCAATCGCCGTTCGTGCGCGGGCGGCGCGAAGCGATTGCCGCCGCCTTGCGCAACCTGATCGAGAACGCTGCGCGCGTGACACCTGCCGGCGGCACCGTGCGCGTGCGCGTCGGTCCGGGCTGCGTAATCGGCGTTTGCGACGAAGGGCCGGGGCTTTCGCGTGAATACCTGCAAGACCTGGTGCAGCGGCACAGGCGGGCCGATCATGCCAGCAAGGACGGTGCCGGGCTGGGCCTCGCGATCGTCGACCGGATCATGGCCGCGCACGAAGGCGTATTGGAAACCGCCCCCGAGGCTCGCGAGCTGTCGCTGCGTTTTCCCGGTTGACGCTGCGCTATTGTCAGGAGGCTGTCAGCTTCGCCCGCTAGGCGCAGACCATGTTCACGCGAAACTATCTCTTTGCCGGCGTCGCTCTGTTTGTGCTGACGCTTGCCGTACTGTGGTGGATGACCACCCGTTCCGGCACGGTGCCGTCGACTGTTCCCGTCTCACCCCCCGTCGCAGGGCAGACGACGGCACCGGGCATGCTTTCGGTCGATAACCGGCAGGCTGCGCAGATCGGTATCCGTCTTGCAGCGGCTACGGCCGCCGGGGAGGGGCCGCTGGCGGCTATCCCGGCTGTGATCCAGCCCCCCGCCAACGCACGTGTTGCCGTAACCGCCACTTTTCCGGGCGTGGTGACGCGCACGCTGGTCGTGGAAGGTGATGCGGTGCGGCAAGGACAGCCTCTCGCGCTCGTCTCCAGCCGCGATGTGCTGACGATGGGAGCGGATCTTGTTCGGGCCAATGCTCGCTTCGGTGTCGCGCGATCGAACGCAGCCCGCCTCTCGCAACTGAGCCGGGAAGGCATTATCGCCGGCGCGCGCGCGGATGAGGCCAACGCCCTGGCCGCCGAAGCGCAGGCCGACGTATCCGAGAAATCGCGTATTCTGAAGATGGTCAACGGCCACGGCGCAAGCGGCACCTATACGCTTACGGCACCGATCGCCGGGCGCGTCACTGCCGCGAGCATCCGTGCCGGAGATTCCCTGGACGGCACGACCGCGCCTTTCGTTATCGATGCAGCGAACCGCTATGAGGTGCTCGGCCAGTTGCCGGAGCGGCTGATCGGCGCGGTGCGGCCCGGTATGACGATCCGCTTCGGCGATCTGCGCGGAACGATCACCGCTGTCGGAACGACGATCGATCCGGCCACCCGGTCGGCCAGCCTGAAGGCGGAGATTCCCGCTGGTCCGGGTATCGTCACCGGGCGAACTGCCGATGTAACCCTTTTCGGACCCGCTCCAGCCGGTGCGGTCAGCTTGCCGGCAGCGGCGGTTTCGACGATCGAGGGCAAGCCGATCGTCTTCGTCGCCGTGCGCGGCGGTTTTACGGTTCGCAAAGTCACGAGCGCCGGCGCGGGGGAGGGGCAGGTCATCCTGCTCTCCGGCGTGAAGCCGGGTGAACAGGTTGTCGTTGCCGGCACGAGCGCGCTCAAGGCGCTTGTCCTTTCCCGGTAGGCGGCCGATGCTCCGATCCCTTGTCGCCACGGCGCTGTCCTATCGCCTGCTCGTCCTCGCCCTTGCCGCGACCGTTGCCGGCCTTGGTGCGCTGGCTTTCGTGAACCTGCCGGTCGATGCCTATCCGAATATCGCTCCGACTCAGGTGAAGATCATCCTGAAAGCGCCGGGCATGACGCCCGAAGAGGTTGAAAGCCGGGTCATCACGCCGATCGAGATGGAAATGCTGGGCATTCCCGGCCAGGCCATCCTGCGTTCGACGGCCAAATACGCGATCGCCGATATTACTATCGATTTCGAGGACGGCGCCGACATCTATTGGGCTCGCCAGCAGGTTGCCGAACGGCTGTCAGGCGTGATCGCGAACCTGCCGGCATCGGTCAGCGGCGGCCTCGCGCCGATTTCGACACCGCTGTCCGATGTCTATATGTTCACCATCGAAGGACCGCTTTCGCTCCAGCAGAAGCGCGAACTGCTCGACTGGACGATCCGCCCCGCGTTGAGGACGGTGCCCGGCGTGGCCGATGTCAATGCGCTGGGCGGTTTCGTGCGGACGTTCGAGGTCAGGCCCGATCCGGCAGCACTCGCCGGCGCGGGGCTGTCGATCGCCGACATCTCGGCCGCGATCGACAGCGGCAATCGCAACGACGGAGCCGGCCGGCTGACCAGTGGCGAGGAATCGCTGATCGTTCGCGCGGTCGGCGCCATCCGCACGGAAGAGGATCTCCGTTCCGTGGTGATCGCCAGCCGCAACGGGCGCATTGTCCGGCTCGGTGATGTCGCGACGATCGGAACCGGAAGCCTTACCCGCTATGGCGCCGTCACAAAGAACGGCAAGGCCGAGGCTGTCGAGGGGCTGGTGATCGCCCTGCGCGGCGCCGATGCGCGGCAGGTGGTGGACGGGGTGAGTGAAAGGCTTGCCGAAGTCGCAAAGACCTTGCCCGCAGGCACGCATGTCAATGTGTTCTACGACAGGTCCGACCTGATCGAACGCGCCGTCGGCACGGTCGAGGAAGCTCTGCTCGAAGCGACGATCCTGGTCGTCGCGCTGCTCATCCTGTTTCTCGGCGACTGGCGCGCGGCCGCGATCGTCGCTGCAACCCTGCCGATGGCGGCGCTTATCACTTTCCTGTTCATGCGCGGTATGGGACTGTCGGCAAACCTCATGAGCCTCGGCGGCCTTGCCATCGCTATCGGCATGCTGGTCGACGGCGCGGTCGTCGTGGTCGAGAACATCGTCGAGCGGCTCGGGCGCGCGCACGAGGAAGGCTCACCCCGCCTGAACCAGATCTTCCAGGCGACCAGCGCGATGATGAGAATGCCTGCCGAGACGGGCACGATCACCTCGCTGGTCGCCTGGAAGATATGGTTCAGGCGGGGAGAGCCTTCCTCGTGCGCGCGCCCGAGCCGCTCGACGATGTTCTCGACCACGACGACCGCGCCGTCGACCAGCATGCCGATAGCGATGGCAAG
>JAITWR010000167.1 GCA_031285165.1 Novosphingobium sp. | reverse complement strand
GGGTGGACGGCGGCTCAAATATCCAGCATCAGCCGCAGGTTTTGAACCGCCGCGCCGCTCGCGCCCTTGCCGAGGTTGTCCAGCCGCGCGATGACCACGGCCTGCCGGAAGTCCTCGTTGGAGAACACGCGGATTTCGAGTTGATCGGTGTCGTTGAGCGCGAGCGCGTCGAGCTTGCCGTCGGCGGTCGGCGGCAGCACTTTGACGAGCTGTCGCGGCGTGTTGCTGCGAGCGTAGTGCGCGCTGAGCGCGTCGTGCAGGTCGCCGGCTTGGGGGCGGTTCGGCAATGCGTCGAGGTGCAGCGGCAACTGCACCAGCATGCCCTGGCGGAAATTGCCGACCGCGGGAATGAACACCGGGCGGCGCGTGAGACCGGCGTACTTCATGATCTCGGGGATGTGCTTGTGCTTGAGGCCGAGCGCGTAGGCCTCGAACAGCGGCGCCTCGCCTTTTTCATAAGCCTCGATCATCGTGCGCCCGCCGCCCGAATAACCGCTGACCGAAGGCAGGGCGATGGGGAAGTCAGGCGGCAGCAGGCCCGCATCGACCAAAGGCCGCACGATGGCGATCGCGCCGGTCGCGTAGCAGCCTGGGTTGGCGACCCGTTGCGCTTGCGCGACCGCGTCTTTCTGGCCGGCGGCGAGTTCGGGAAAGCCGAACACCCAGCCCTCGGCCACGCGGTGCGCGGTCGAGGCGTCGATGATCTTCGGACGGCGGCCCTGCAATTGATCGATCAGCGCGACCGACTCGCGCGCCGCGTCATCGTGCAGGCAGAGCACCACGAGATCCACATCCGCCATCAGCGCGCGCTTGGCCGCGGCGTCCTTGCGGAGTTCGGGCGCGATGCTGACGAGTTCGACCTGTGCAAGGGCCTGGAGCCGCTCGCGGATCTGGAGGCCGGTGGTGCCGGCTTCGCCATCGATGAAGACCTTGGGCATGGTGGGCAAAGCCTCGCGGGACTGGGGGGAAGTGGGGGAAAGTGAGGGAGAAAGTACGTATTGGCCACAAGGCGAATGGGCTGCCTTGGCGAAGCGCACCATGATACAGTCGCTCGCAATCCGCCGCCCGCCGTGGCCTGCGGATGACAAGCCGGGTTCCCCCTCCCCCCATTTCCCGTTATCTCCAACTTTCGTTTCGAGAGACACCTTCATGAAGATTCACGAGTACCAGGGCAAGGAAATTCTTGCCAAGTTCGGCGTGCCCGTGCCGCGAGGCATTCCGGCCTACACAGTGCAGGAGGCGGTCGAAGCCGCCCAGAAGCTTGGCGGCCCGGTCTGGGTCGTGAAGGCGCAGATCCACGCCGGCGGCCGCGGCAAGGGCGGCGGCGTCAAGGTCGCCAAATCGATCGAGGACGTGAAAACGCTGGCCGGCCAGATCCTCGGCATGCAGCTCAAGACCCACCAGACCGGCCCCGAAGGCCAGAAGGTGCGGCGCCTCTACATCGAGGATGGCGCCGATATCCAGAAGGAGTATTACGTCTCCGTCGTGACCGACCGCTCGACGCAGAAGGTCGCGATCATCGCCTCCAGCGAAGGCGGCATGGACATCGAGTCCGTGGCCCATTCCACGCCCGAGAAGATCATCACCGAACTCATCGACCCGCTCGCCGGCCTCGGCGACGCGCAGGCCAAGAAGATCGCCGATGCGATCGGCATCCCCGCCGACTCCACCGCGCGGGCCGTGGATGTGTTCAAGAAGCTCTACACCTGCTACATGGAAACGGATGCCTCGCTGGTCGAGATCAATCCGCTCAACCGCGACAGCAAGGGCAACATCATCGCGCTCGACGCCAAGTTCAACTTCGACAGCAACGCGCTGTTCCGCCACCCCGAGATCGTGGCGCTGCGCGATCTCGACGAAGAAGACCCGGCGGAAATCGAAGCCAGCAAATTCGACCTGGCCTACATCAGCCTCGACGGCAACATCGGCTGCCTGGTCAACGGCGCCGGACTCGCGATGGCGACGATGGACACCATCAAGCTGTTCGGCGGCGAGCCGGCCAACTTCCTCGACGTGGGCGGCGGCGCCACGCCCGAGAAAGTGACCGAGGCGTTCAAGATCATGCTCAAGAACAAGAACGTGAAGGCCATTCTGGTCAACATCTTCGGCGGCATCATGATGTGCGACACCATCGCCACCGGCGTGATCGCGGCTTGCAAGGCCGTGAACCTGCAAGTGCCGCTGGTGGTGCGCATGAAGGGCACCAACGAAGCCGAAGGCAAGAAGCTGCTGGCCGAGTCGGGCCTGCCGATCATCAGCGCCGACATCATGGCCGAAGCGGCCCAGAAGGTCGTCGCGGCGGTCAAGTAACAGGAGCCTCAGTCATGTCCATCTATATCAACAAAGACACCAAAGTCATCACCCAGGGCATCACTGGCAAGACCGGCCAGTTTCACACCCAGAAGTGCCAGGAATACGCCAACGGCAAGAACTGCTTCGTCGCCGGCGTGAACCCGAAGAAGGCTGGCGAGTCGATCTTCGACATTCCGATTTACGGCTCGGTCAAGGAGGCGGCTCAAAAAACCGGCGCCACCGTCTCGGTGATCTACGTGCCGCCGGCGGGCGCCGCCGAGGCGATCTGGGAAGCCGTCGAGGCCGACCTCGACATGGCGATCTGCATCACCGAAGGCATTCCGGTGCGCGACATGCTGATGGTGCGCAACAAAATGAAGGTCAAGGAAGCCGCGGGCGGCAAGAAGACGCTGCTGCTCGGACCCAACTGCCCCGGCCTGATCACGCCCGACGAGATCAAGATCGGCATCATGCCCGGCCACATCCACAGGAAGGGCCGCATCGGCGTGGTCAGCCGCTCGGGCACGCTGACGTATGAAGCCGTGG
>JAITWR010000114.1 GCA_031285165.1 Novosphingobium sp. | reverse complement strand
GCAGGCGCACCACGTCGCATACGTCGGGCATCCGCCCTTGTAGCTTGTCCAGCGCCGCCCACAGCCGCTTGGCGGCGGCGGCGGGGAGCAACTGGCCCCGGTGACCCCGCTGTTTCTTCCGCAGCCTCGCGCATGGATTGGAGCCGATCTCCCGAAGCCCGTGATCCTCGGCGTAGAGCATCAGCCCCGACAGGGTGGACAGCGCCATGCGCTCCGCCGCGCTCACCGCCTTCACGTCGAGATGCCAGCGCGTCACTTCCTCGGGCGTGATGTCGCGCACCTTCCGTTCCCCCAGCCGGGGCAGGATGTGGAGCTTGGCGACGCTCCGCATGGTGGCCACCGTGCGCGCCTTCCAGCGGCCTTTCTCGCCCACCGCGAGGAAGGCGGGCATCAATTCGGCCACCCGGATATCGGCGGCATAGAGCGGCGCGGAAGGGGCCGGTAAGGGGGAAGGCAGCGGAACGGCGGCCATGCGCCGCGCGGTGTCGAGGGGGAGCGCAGCGGCCTCGCCCAGGGTGCGGCGTACGGTCTTGCCGTGCTCCCGTGACAGCAGAACCCAGGTGCGAGAGCCCCCGGCGCGCAGGCGCAGGGCAAGCCCGGTTGCGCCTGTATCGTACAGCAGGCGTTCGCCCGTGGCGGGCGCATCGATAGACAGGATATCGAGGGTGGAAAGGTCGATCTTCTCCGCGCGGGGCATCGTGTCGGCATCCGAAGTTCCAGCCCCCAAAGGGGCCGTTGGGCGCGCATCCCCGGCGAAGTTCCCGGGGACTTGCTGGGAACTTCCTCAAAGCGCCTGCGGGGAGGTGCGCGACCGGCCGACTTCCCCCGTTTCGGCCCAACCGCTGGGGAAGAAATTTCCCCTTATCGGTCAGTCGGTTGCCGCTCCATCGGAGGGACTTGGGAGCGCATTCGTCAGGCGAATGCGGAGGCTGGACGCATGCTCCGAAGAGCATAATTTGTAATGCACCGTACGCACGGGTGGCGCGGGCTGAAAGCCGCGTAATATCAGTGCCATACGGTGTCGGACGTGTCTGCCGGGATGCCGTAAAAGTGTCGGACGCGTCGGACATCTCAGTCGGCGTCATCCCAAAACCCGTGCTGTTCCAACGGGTTGAAGTGTCGGACACGTCGGACAGCGGGTTTTGATATTGTGGCTTCCGATCCCTGTAGAGAGCTGCTGAAAAGCTCCGCCATCGGGAGCGGCGTGGTCGTCCCGTGGTGTGGTTCCGGCCTGATGCGCCGCCTGTGAGTGGCTGGGAAGGGGCTGGAAACCCTTCCCGGTCTTAAGTGGCGTGCCCGGCCTGAAACGCGGGCACGGCAGAATCCGCTTTCCTACACGGACCGAAAGCGCGAAATTGGCCGGGCTCTTTCTCACCGTTGAAGCCGTTGATTATCGGATGTATTTCCGGCCGCGGCAAAAAGTTCGCCGTGGTCGCTATGAGTGAAGTTCGCGAAGTTCGGGAAGTCTGGCCGACACCGGAGCCGGGGCGCCGGGGAAGCGGCGGCACCCGGGCAGCGGCGGCAAGATGCGCTCGTGCCCGGATCGGTGATTTTTCGATGACGGGAACCCTTCCATATCGGCGGGCGTTTCGTCATCGGTCACAAAATGGCAAGGACGACGGCCATACTGGAATTCATGGACAGCGCCGATGACGCCATCGCACTGCGGATGTCGGACAAGATCACGGGATCCGATCTCGATGCCGTCATGGACAGGCTTGATGCCCTGTTCGAGCGGCATGAGAAAGTTCATGTCTTTGTCGAGACGCGGGGCATCGACGGGATCGAGCTGGCCGGCCTTCCCGGTTACCTTGCCCGCGCCATGCCGCTTTTCGGCAAGCTCAACCGTTTCGGCCGCGTGGCGGTAGTGGCCGATCAGGCCTGGATTCGCCTGGGCACGCGGATCGAAAGCGCAGTGCTGCCCTTCATCAGCTATCGGGTCTTCACGCCCGATCATGGCGCCGCCGCGCTCGCCTGGGTGAACGGCGAAGCGCCTTCCGCCTGATTACCCGCCGACGGCACTGGCGCCCTGCCGCATCCCGGCCTATGGGGGCGAACGAGTCATCCCCCCAGCCTGCCGCACGAGCCGCCCCATGCGCATCGCCATCGCTTCCGATCATGCCGCCGTCGATCTCAAGGCGGAGTTGCGCGAATACCTCGTCTCGCTCGGTCACGAAGTGGCGGATCTCGGCCCCGGAACGGCCGACCGGGTCGACTATCCCGACTATGGCTACAAGCTGGCCGAAGCGGTGGCCGGGGGCACTGCCGATTATGGCGTGGCGCTGTGCGGTTCGGGCATCGGCATCTCGATCGCGGTCAACCGCCACCCGGCGCTGCGCTGCGCGCTCGTGTCCGAACCGCTGTCGGCCGCGCTGGCGCGCGAACACAACGATGCCAACGCCATCGCCATGGGGGCGCGGCTGACCGGCATCGACATGGCCAGGGCGTGCCTCGACGCTTTCCTTTCCACCGATTTCGCCGGCGGCCGCCACGGTCCGCGCGTCGAAAAGCTTTCCCACCCTTCCATCAGGCAGACCGCATGAGCACCGCTGAAATGACCGATGTGCGCCCGCAGGGCTTCTTCACCAGCAGCCTCGCCGAAAACGATCCCGAGATTGCCGGCTGGATCGGCAAGGAACTCGGCCGCCAGCGCGACAAGATCGAACTGATCGCCAGCGAGAACATCTGCTCGAAAGCGGTGCTCGAAGCGGCGGGGTCGATCCTGACCAACAAATATGCCGAAGGCTATCCGGGCAAGCGCTATTACGGCGGCTGCGAATATGTCGACGAGATCGAGACGATCGCGATCGACCGCGCCAAACGGCTGTTCGGCGCCAATTTCGCCAACGTCCAGCCCAATTCGGGCAGCCAGATGAACCAGGCGGTATTCCTGGCGCTGCTGCAACCGGGCGACACTTTCATGGGGCTCGACCTCAACGCCGGCGGCCACCTCACCCATGGCTCGCCGGTCAACATGAGCGGCAAGTGGTTCAGGCCGGTGCCCTACACCGTGCGCCCCGACGACCACCTGATCGACATGGACGAGGTTGCGCGCATCGCCCGTGAGAACAGGCCCAGGCTGATCATCTGCGGCGGCACCGCCTATTCGCGCGTCTGGGACTTCCCGCGCTTCCGCGAAATCGCCGACGAAGTGGGCGCTTTCCTGCTTGCCGATATGTCGCACTTCTCGGGGCTGGTCGCGGGCGGCGAGCACCCCTCGCCCGTGCCGCACGCGCACGTCACCACCACCACCACGCACAAGTCGCTGCGCGGCCCGCGCTCGGGCATCATCCTGTCGAACGACGAGGATATCGCCAGGAAGATCAACAGCGCGATCTTCCCCGGCCTCCAGGGCGGCCCGCTGATGCACATCATCGCGGCCAAGGCGGTCGCTTTCGCCGAGGCATTGCAGCCTTCGTTCAAAGTCTATGCCAGGGCGGTGAAGGAGAACGCGAAGGCGCTCGCCGCCAGCCTTCAGGAACAGGGCCTCGACATCGTCTCGGGCGGCACCGACAACCACCTGATGCTGGTCGACCTCCGGCCCTACAACGCCAGGGGCAAACATGCCGAAAAGGCGCTCGATCGCGCCGCCATCACCTGCAACAAGAACGGCATTCCCAACGACCCGGAAAAGCCCTTCGTCACCTCGGGCATCCGCCTCGGCACGCCGGCGGGCACGACGCGCGGCTTCGGCCCGGACGAATTCCGCCGGATCGGCCAGCTCATCGCCGAAGTCGTCGAGGGCCTGAGGAAGAACGGCGAGGCCGGCGACGCCCAGGTCGAGGCGAGCGTGAAAGCCCGCGTCGAGGAACTCTGCGCGCGCTTTCCGATCTACCAGGGCCTGTGAGGACATAGGAGTTGCGCTGTCCTTTCTGCGCCCATGACGACAGCCAGGTGAAGGATAGCCGTCCCACCGAGGACAACACCGCGATCCGCCGCCGCCGCCAGTGCGAAAGCTGCGGTGCCCGCTTCACCACGTTCGAGCGGGTACAACTGCGCGAGATCACGGTGATCAAGAACGACGAGACGCGCGAGCCTTTCGCGCGTTCGAAGATCGAGCAGTCCGTCGCCCTCGCCTGCCGCAAGCGCGGCATCGCACAGGAGCGGCTCGACCAGCTCGTCTCGGGCATCCAGCGCCGGATCGAGACGCTGGGTGAAAGCGAGATCGTATCCAAGGCCATCGGGGAAATGGTGATGGACGGCCTGCGCCAGTTGGACAGCGTCGCCTACATCCGCTTCGCCAGCGTCTATCGCGACTTCGGCGAAGCGCGGGACTTCGAGGAATTCGCCAGCTCGGTGCGGGATGTGGGCAATAGTTAGCGGCCGCCCCATCATCGTCCTCGTCCGCCCGCAGCTCGGCGAGAATATCGGCAAGGCCGCGCGCGCCATGCTCAATTTCGGGCTCACCGGGATGCGCCTCGTCGCGCCGCGCGACGGCTGGCCGAATCCCGCCGCCGGCCCCGCTGCCGCGGGCGCCGACATCGTGCTGGAGCAGGCCGGGGTGTTCGACACGCTGGCCAATGCGGTCGCCGATTGCGCGCATGTCTATGCAACCACCGTGCGCAAACGCGGCGTCAGCAAGCCGGTGCTCACGCCCGCGCAGGCCGCGCAGGCGATTCACCGCGAAACGGGGCGCTCGGCGCTTGTCTTCGGGCCAGAGCGTTCGGGGCTGGAAACCGGGGAAGTGGCGCTCGCCCGCGCGATCGTCACCGTGCCGATCAACCCCGAATTCGCCTCGCTGAACCTTGCGCAAGCCGTGATCCTGTGCGCTTATGAATGGTCGAAGAACACCGGCCTCGAACAGCCGACCGTCGAGGAACTGCTGCCCCCCGCCCCGCAGGATGAGCTTGAAGGACTGATCGCCCATTTCGAGACACTGCTCGGGGAGCGCGACTATTTCTTCCCGCCGAGCCGCGCGGCGGCCACCCGCCGCACCTTGCGCAACGTGCTGACCAAGCCGGGTTGGAACCACCTGGAAATACGCACGCTGCGCGGCGTTCTCAGCCAGCTCGAACGGCCGCCGGGCAGCCGCAAGCGCTGAAGGCTGAAATTCTGGACCGCCGCCACGCTTGCGCATATGGCTCGGCCCGACACCAGATGCGGAGAGAACGAAGTGGCCAGATTCAGCGCGGAACAGGCAGCAGCAGTCGCAGCGATCCAGCAGGTCATCAACGAGTGGGGCGACGAGCTGGATCAGAACAGCGGCCTCAGGATAGCCGAGGCGGGCGTGCTCACCGATGATGTCGCATATTTCGTCGGCGGCGAATGGCGCAACGGCCTGGCGCCCACGGCACAGTTCTACAAGGACCGCTGGGACCGCCTCCAGGCCGCCGGCGGCGCGCCCGTGATGCGCCACGTCCACGGCAACTACCGCATCGCCTTCACTGCGGACGACCACGCAACGGCCGGCTTCCTGCTGGTGTTCTTCGCCAAAGTCGGGACACCGCCTTTCGTCGGCTATTGCGATCCGCTGGCGGTCGCAGACGTGCGCATGGAATGCCGCCGCGATGCCGATGGCGACTGGAAAATCAGCCGTTTCGACAGCGGCCAGATCTTCCAGCGGGGATAATCGGGCCGGATCGCGGATCGCGCCGGGACAGGCGCGAGTCAGCGAATCTTCATCAAGGCTTCGGCAGGTGGCCCATTGCCGCCGCCTGGCTGCAACACCGCCACCTTCTTCTGATCCGGAACCGAGAATGCGCCGTTTCCTCACTGCCACGACCCTGGCCCTTTCCCTTACGGCCAATGCACCGGGACCGACCGCCCGCCCTGCCCCCGGACATCCGGCCGCCGCCGCGCCCACGGCAGAGCCGGCACCGCTCGGCACGCTCGTCCAGGCGGTGAACATCCCCTATGAAAGTTTCACCCTGCCCAACGGGCTGACCGTCATCGTCCACACCGATCGCAAGGCGCCGATCGTCGGCGTGACGACCTATTACCGCGTAGGCTCGAAATACGAACCGCGCGGCAAGACGGGTTTCGCGCATCTCTATGAGCACATCTTCTTCGGCGGATCGGAGAACGTGCCCAATTTCGACAAGCCGCTCGAAGCGGCGGGCTCGCCCGGATCGAACGGCTCGACCTGGTACGACCGCACGAACTATGTCGAAACCGTGCCCGGGGGCGCGCTGGACCTCGCGCTGTTTCTCGAAAGCGACCGCATGGGCCACCTGCTCGGCGCGCTCACCCAGGACAAGCTCGACAAGCAGCGGGGTGTCGTCCAGAACGAGAAGCGGCAGAACGACAACCAGCCCTATGGCCTTGCCGACTATGCGATCGGCGACGGCCTGTTTCCCGTCGGCCACCCCTACCGCCACGAGACGATCGGCTCGATGGCCGACCTCGACGCCGCCAGCCTCGACGACGTGCGCCAGTGGTTCAAGGACCACTACGGCCCCAACAACGCGGTCCTCGCGCTCACCGGCGACATCGATGTCGCCACTGCCCGGCCGCTGGTCGAAAAATGGTTCGGCAGCATCCCGCGCGGGCCGGATGTCAGGCGCATAGAGGCCGGTCCGGTAACACTGCCCGCCCCGGCCAGCCGCGAAATGACCGATCAGGTGCCTCTGCTGCGCCTGACCCGCAACTGGAGCGGCCCCGGAGTCAACGCTCCCGATTCGCTGGCGCTCGAGGTAGGCCTGCACATCCTCGGCGGCCTTGCCAGTTCGCGGCTCGACAATACGCTGGTGCGCGGTGAACAGCTTGCCGTCGCGGTCACTGCCGGGGCGCAGACCTTCGAGCAGGTCAGCTTCATCCAGGCGACGATGGATGTGAAACCGGGCGTCGATCGCGCCAGGGCCGAGGAGCGCTTCGACCGGCTCATCGCACAATTCGTTGCCGATGGCCCGACCGAAGACGAAGTGCGCCGCGCCGCGACCAGTTTCCTGTCGAGCCAGATCGGCGCGCTCGAGGAAGTGGGCGGCTTCGGCGGCAAGGGCGCGACACTGAGCGAAGGCCAACTCTATGCGAACGATCCGGCGAAGTACAGGACGAACCTGGAACGCATCGCCGCGCTGACCCCGGCCGACATCAAGGCAGCGCTGCAACGCTGGCTGACCCGTCCGGTCTTCTCGCTCGCCATTACGCCCGGCCCGCGCACCGAACGCGGCGAGACGATGGGCGGCTGGGGCGACGAAGGCAGCACGCCGGCCCGCGAGCCGGACCCGCGCAAGTCGGCGGCCTCCGCACCGGGGCCGAAGCGTACCGCACCGCCGGTCGCTCCCGTGCCCGACCTGATCGTGCCCGCGATCGAACACGCAACGCTGTCGAACGGCATCCCGATCGCGCTGGCCCGCTGCACCGCCATTCCCAAAGTCATCGTCTCGCTCACTTTCGATGCCGGCTTCGCTGCCGACGCGCTCGATACACCGGGCACCCAGGCGCTGATGCTGGCCATGCTCGACGAGGGCACGACCAGCCGCGACGCAACCCGGATCGCCGAGGAGCAGGAACGGCTCGGCGCCTCGATTTCGGCCGGCGGCAGCATGGACACGAGCAGCATCACGCTGTCCGCGCTCACCGCCAATCTCGCGCCGTCGCTGGCGCTGATGGCCGACGTGGCCCGCAACCCGGCCTTTGCCGAAGGCGAGGTCGCGCGCGTCCGCGACCAGCAACTCGCCCGGCTCGCCCAGACGCTCTCGACCCCGCGTGCGCTCGCCAGCCGCGAATTGAACCGGCACCTGTTCGGCAGCCATCCCTACGGCCAGCCCGGCGATGGCCTGGGCGATGCCGCATCGCTCGCCGCGCTGACGCCCGCCGCCTTGCGCGCCGCGCACGGTAAATGGCTGCGGCCCGATCTCGCACGCATTACCGTTGCGGGCGACGTGACCATGGCGGAACTGACGCCGCTGCTCGAACAAGCCTTCGGCAACTGGCGGAACCCGGCAACGCCCAGGCCGGTCAAGAATCTCGGGGCCGCGATTCCACCGGCCGCGGCGCGCATCGTCCTCATCGACCGGCCCAATTCGCCGCAGTCGGTGATCGTCGCCGGCCGCGTGCTGCCTGTCACCGGGCGGACACCGGCAATGGAAGCGCTCGACCTTGCCAACGAAGTCATCGGCGGCGGCTTCCTCTCGCGCCTCAACATGGACCTGCGCGAAGAAAAAGGCTGGAGCTACGGCGTCTCGGCCGGCGTGCGCTCTCCCCAAGGCCCGCGCAGCTTCCTCGTCGGCGCGCCTGTCCAGGCTGACCGTACCGGCGATGCGATCCGCGCGATTCTCGCCGATCTCAAAGCCTTTCCGAACACCAGGCCGGTCGATCCCGAGGAACTGAACCGCGTCACCGACGGCAATATCCGGGCACTGCCCAACCGCTTCGAGAGCAACAGCGACGTGCTCGGCGCGATCCAGCAGAACCAGTTGCTCGGCCGGCCCGACGACTATTATGCGAAGCTCGCCAGCCGCTACCGCGCGATCAATGCCGGGGCGCTCGACGCGATGGCCAGGGCCTATCTCCAGCCGGATGGCCTGATTTTCGTCGTGGTCGGCGACCGCAAGCTGGTCGAACCGCAGCTCAAGACGCTCGGCCTGCCGGTGGAAATCGCGCCGGCAGTGAAAAGCGAGCCGGAAAGCGGAAGCGATTGACTTCGCTTGCGGCACCGCACAACTACCGCGAACCTTCAGGAGAAAACACCATGTCCGTTGCCGGCACCTATGACCTCGTCATCAAGACCCCGATGGGCGACCAGAAAGGCAAGCTCACGGTCAATCCCGACGGCGCCGGCTTCACCGGTAGCTTCGTCAACGACATGATGGGCACGATGGAAGTGGCTAACGGCAAGGTAAGCGGCAATACGATCACCTGGAAAATGGACATGAAAGTGCCCATGCCGATGACGCTGGAAACCGAAGCAACAGTCGACGGCGATGCAATCAGCGGCAGCGTGAAAGCAGGTGCCTTCGGCTCGATGGCGCTTTCGGGCACGCGCGCGGGCTGAAAGGCCGGATGAAGCATCCGGGGAGCTGCGGTTCTGCCTATTTCTTGATGCGGGCCTGAGTGACGATCCGCGGATTGGGTACGTCGGTATTCGTCCGCAGGTCGATCACCGTATCGCGGCGATAGCCGAGCACGCCGGCGATCGGCGGCAGGCGTGTGATCGGAACCCCGTAGTAGTTGTTCAACTTGCCGCTGGCGTGGAACTCCGCCTGCACCGAGCCCCAGCCTTTCAGGCTGTCTGGCAAACCGAAAGCCAGCGCCGGCCGGAAAAGGGGATTCTCGACGGGCTTACCGGACTTGGCCGCCTTTTCCTCGGCTCTTTGCCAGGCGCTGAACACGGCGAAGTCATGGGCCTTGCCGGGCTCGGGCGCCGCAGCCAGGAAATTGCCGAGATCGGTGACAACGCCCGGCTTCACCTCGAAGCTGATCGTGCCCATGCACGCGCAGGTGCCGAATGCACCGCCTTCGGGCGCCAGCACCATGGCCCCGTACCAGATGTAAGTGCCCGGCTTCACCGCATTGAGATAACTGAAGCCCGCTTCGGACTTCGCATAGATGAACATCGGGCCGAAGAAGAACGAATCGCGCAATTCGATCGGTGCGAACGTGAAATTTTCGAGAGTGAGTTCCTCCGGCTTTTCCGGCGGCTTCTTCCTGGTCTGCGTGGCGAGCCTGACATCGGCTTCCCAACGGCGAAGCTGGTTCTGATACCGCTTGCGCGCATCGGCAAACGCCTTGTCCCGATCCTGCTGGTATTCAGCGCGGGTAGCCTCGTCCGGGGCACGCAGGAACACGCCGAAGAACCGGTTCGCCCCCTGGAGATAAACGTAACCCTGATCCGCCTGCAACTTGACCTTGCCCGCAAGGACATTGCGTTCCTCGACGGGGGCGGCAGGAGCGATGGCCGTCGTGGCTGCGAACCCCCAGGCCGCAGCGGCGATCGCGAGCGAGCGCATCCCCGGCCTCACAACCCCAACTCCCCGGTCGCGGGCGCAGGCCCCGAAGCGACCAGGGCCTGCAATTGCAGCGCTGCCTCCCGCTCCGCTTCACGCTTGCGCCCCATGCCCTCCTCGAAATTGAAGGCATCCCACAAGTCGCGCCTCAACCCGTAGCGGTGGTATTCCTTGAACGCCATACAGTTGCGCAAGCTGATCCGACGCTGCTTGCGGCGCTCGGCCGAACCGAAAATCGCATCGGCGATGACACTGCCGATCGCACTCCCGATACCGCCTGCAAGCGCCCCATATTGGGCCATCGCCGCACTCGTCATGCCCGCATCCGCTCCCATGTAGAAGCTGATGCCGCTGGCCAGCGCATCGCATTCCTTGATATCGCCATAAGCCTCGGCAAAGCTCGTATTCTCGCGGTGGAAATAGAAATACTTGTCGTAGTCGGCCTCGTCCACAGGTGTCTGCGTGAATACGAGCCTGGGCATCGTCAGCTTCGCCGGATCGGGAACCGCGGCCTCATCATTCGCGGCGACCGCCGGTTGCGCGGCCGGCAGCGGCACCGATGCCGCGCCAGTCGTTGCCTCGGTCGCCTGGGCAATCCCTGGAGGCGCGCAGACGAATTGCTGCACGGCGAACACGAATGTTGCCGCTATCACCCGTGACATCATGAAAAGCCCCTCCCCCTTGCCGCAGCACAGATTAGCCGCACACTCTGGGGTGGCAAGCGCCTCTACGTCCGTTGCGGAACAAACCCGTTCAGCCCAGCGCTTTTTTCAGCAGCTCGTTCACGACTTGCGGGTTGGCCTTGCCCTGCATCGCCTTCATTGTCTGGCCGACGAAGAAACCGAACAGCGCTTCCTTGCCGCCCTTGTACTGCTCGACCTTGTCGGCGTTGTCGGCAAGGACTTTGGCGACCGCGGCTTCGATCGCGCCGGTGTCCGAAGTCTGCCTGAGCCCCTCGCTCGCGACGATCGTGCCAGCGCCTTCGCCGGTTTCGAGCATCTTCTCGAAAACCTGTTTGGCGATCGTGTTGGAAATCGTGCCGTCGGCAACCAGGGCCAACAATTCGGCTGCCTGTGAAGGAGTTACCGGCGAGTCCTCCAGATCTTTACCAAGGCGGTTGAGCGCTCCGAACAGTTCCGAGGTCAGCCAGTTCGCCGCCTGCCTGGCGACATCGGCCTCGGGCTTGCCCTGCCTGGCCGCGCTTTCGGCCAGCAGCACCTCGAACCAGCGCGCGGTGTCGGCCTCGGCGGTGAGGATGTCGGCATTGTAGGCCGACAGGCCCAGCGCGTTCTCATAGCGGTGACGCTTGGCATCGGGCAATTCGGGCAGACTGGCGCGGCATTCCGCGAGGAACGCATCGTCGAGTTCCAGCGGCAGCAGGTCCGGGTCGGGGAAGTAGCGATAGTCGTGCGCGTCCTCCTTCGAGCGCATCGGGCGCGTCTCGTTGCGATCCGGGTCGTAGAGCCGGGTTTCCTGGACGATTTTGCCGCCGTCCTCGATCACATCGATCTGGCGGCGCGCCTCCTGCTCGACCACGGCCATGACGAAGCGCACCGAGTTGACGTTCTTGGTCTCGGTGCGCGTGCCGAACGGCACGTCTTCGCCAGGCCCGCCCACCCTGCGCACGCTCACATTGACATCGGCGCGCATCGAGCCTTCCTCCATATTGCCGTCGCACGAACCGACATAGCGCAGGATCGTCCTGAGCTTGCGCAGGTAAGCCCCTGCTTCGGCGGGCGAACGCATGTCGGGTCGGCTGACGATCTCCATCAGCGCGACACCCGATCGGTTGAGGTCGACATAGGACATCGTCGGATGCTGGTCGTGCATCAGCTTGCCCGCGTCCTGCTCGACATGGATGCGTTCGATGCCGATCGTCCTGGTGTTCCCGGGGTTTTTCCCGTCGGGGCCGATGTCGATCTGCCCCTCGCCCACCAGCGGGTGATAGAGCTGGCTGATCTGGTAGCCCTGCGGCAGATCGGCATAGAAGTAGTTCTTGCGATCGAAGCGCGACCACTTGTTGATCTTCGCGTCGATCGCCATGCCGGTACGCACTGCCTGCCGGATGCACTCCCTGTTCGGCACGGGCAGCATGCCCGGCATCGCCGCGTCGACGAGGCTGACCTGCGCATTGGGCTCGGCCCCGAACGCAGTTGCCGCACCCGAGAACAGCTTCGACCGGGAGACGACCTGCGCATGGACTTCGAGGCCGACCACGACCTCCCATTCGCCCGTTGTGCCCTGGATGCGGTAGGGGGATTCGGTCATGATGTGCTCTCCGGGGTGATGAGGGGAACTTCCGGGAAATAGGTGCGGTAGAAACGCGGGTCACGTGTCAAAATCGTAGCGCCGACGCTTTGCGCATGCCCGCCAATGAGGAAATCCGATATACGGGCCTCCGAGGCAGCATCGCCGCGCCTTTCATGATAGCGGCGAAAAGGCCCGGCGGCCAAAAAGCCGGCCTTTGCATCGAGCGGTTCCATGCCGACGAGAAGCGACGCCATGACATGCCGGAAATGGTCGACACTTTCAAATTGCCATCCGATCTCGCCGATCACCACCGGGTTCACGAAAAGGTAGGCACCGAGAGCGGCACGCCCGATCTGGGCCTTCGACCAATCGAACCATTTCGGATCACGCTGCAAGATATCGATCACAACGTTCGAGTCGACGAGAATCACGGCAGGCAATCGCCCCGCAGCTCCCGCATGACATCATCCGTCGGGGCGCCGAAAGCGAACCGGCCGGCGATCGCCTCAATGGCCCTGGCTTGCGCCTGCTGCCGCCGCGCGACATCCTCCGGTCCGTCGGCCAACGGCGCTACGATCACACACCCCTTGTCGTCCAGCAACACCTTGTACGGCTGACCGGGAACGAGGCCCGCCGCCTCCCGGATCGCCTTGGGGATCAGTATCTGCCCCTTGCTGGTCATTGTGCCGGTTTCGATACGAACAGGCGCATTCATCGCATTTCTCCAGTGTTACCCAAGGTAACACCTCGCGGCGGCAATTACCACCACTTCTCCGGCCTGGCCGCGAAGCCCGCCCGCTGCTCGATCGCAAGGCCGGCATCGAGCACGCCCTGCTCGTCGAACGGCTTGCCGATGATCTGCAAGCCAAGCGGCAGGCCATCCGCACTGAGCCCGGCGGGAACCGACATCGCCGGCAGGCCGGCAAGGCTGGCCGGAACCGAGAAGACATCGTTGAGGTACATCTCGAGCGGGTCGGCGCTCTTTTCGCCCAAGGCGAAGGCAGCACTCGGCGTAGTCGGCGCAAGAATCACGTCGCACCGGCTCCAGGCTTGCGCGAAATCGCGGCTGATCAGTGTCCTGACTTTCTGCGCCTGCGTGTAATAGGCATCATAGAAGCCGGCCGAAAGCACATAAGTACCGATCAGGATGCGGCGCTTGACCTCGGCCCCGAAACCGGCGGCACGGGTGGCGGCGTACATATCCTGCAAGCCCGCCCCGTCGGGCAGGTCGCGCAGGCCGTAACGCACGCCGTCATAACGCGCGAGATTGGACGATGCCTCGGCCGGGGCGATGATGTAGTAGGCCGGCAGCGCATATTTCGTGTGCGGCAGGCTGATATCGACCACTTCGGCGCCGGCATCCTTGAGCCAGGCCACGCCCTGCTGCCAGGACTGCTCGACCTCGCCGTCCATCCCGTCCATGCGGTATTCGCGCGGGATGCCGACTTTCTTGCCCCTGAGATCGGCGGACAGGCCCGCTTCCCACGCCGGCACCGGCATGTCGAGGCTGGTCGCATCCTTGGGGTCGAAGCCGGCCATGGCCTCCAGCATGATCGCGCAGTCGGTAACGTCGCGCGCCATCGGACCAGCCTGGTCGAGCGAGCTGGCGAAAGCGACGATGCCCCAGCGTGAACAGCGGCCGTAAGTCGGCTTGATGCCCGCAATGCCGGTGAATGCGGCGGGCTGGCGGATTGAACCGCCGGTATCGGTGCCGGTCGCCGCCGGGCAGAGCCGCGCGGATACGGCCGCGCTCGAACCGCCCGAGGAACCGCCGGGCGCGAGCGCCGTATTGCCCCCGTCGTTGCGCCGCCAGGGCGAAACGACGTTGCCGAAATAGCTGGTCTCGTTCGACGACCCCATGGCGAACTGGTCGAGATTGAGCTTGCCGAGCATGCCCGCGCCCGCATCCCACAGCTTCTGCGAGACGGTGCTTTCGTACTCGGGCGTGAAATCTTCGAGAATGTGGCTGGCCGCAGTGGTCTGGACCCCCCTGGTGGCGAACAGATCCTTCATGCCGATCGGCACGCCGGCCATCCGGCCGAGCGCCTTGCCGGCGGCGCGGTCCGCATCAACCGCGCGCGCGGCTTCGAGCGCCTTCCCGGGCGTCGGCACGATGAAAGCGTTCAGCGCCGGCTGGGCCGCAGCCACGGCGGCATTGAACGCCTCGGCCACCTCGACCGCGGTGAAAGCGCCCCCGGCCACGCCTGCGCGGATGGCGGCGACACCGAGTTCGGTGAGGGCATTCGACGATTGCGGCATCACTCGATCACCTTGGGCACGCCGAAGAACCCGTGCTCGGCAGCGGGCGCATTGGCCAAAATCGCGTCACGCCTGCCGCCGCCGGTCAGCGGATCGGCATCGATCACGTCATCGCGCAGGCGCAAATGGTTCTCGATAACCGCGGTCATCGGCTCGATGCCCGTGCAGTCGACCTCGCCGAGCTGCTCGACCCAGGCGAGGATTCCATTGAGTTCGGGGACCATGGCCGCGATCTCCGCCTCGCCCAGCCTGATCCGGGCGAGAGCGGCGATCCTGGCCACGGTGGCGGTATCGACCGACATGGCAATACTTTCGAAACGGAAGGACGAACCGGGTCAGCGCGGCGCGGGGCCACCTTCGGGCGATGCTGTACCTTCTTCGGGCGAGGCGCCCCCGGGTACACCGCCCTGCGGCACCCCACCCTGCTGCTGCATCTGCATCTGCTGCATCATCTGCATCTGCGCCTGGATCTCGGCAGCGCTCTTGAAGTCGAGCAGTTCCACCTGAAAAGTCAGATCGGTGTTCGGCGGGATCGCGCCGGCGCCCTTGTCGCCATAGCCCAGCTCCGCCGGGATCGTCGCCTTGTAGGTGCCGCCTTTCTGCATCCGCTCCAGCGCCTTGGCGAAACCGGGCACGACTTGCGCCAGATTGAGCGGCGCGCGCTGCGCCTGGTCGAACACCTTCCCATCGGGCAGCGTTCCCTTGTAATTGATCAGGACATAGTCCTCGCGCGTCGGCGAAGGGCCTTCACCCGGCTTGATCGTCTCGACACGCACCTGCGGCGGCAGGGAGGCCCAGGCGACTCCGCCGGCGGCGAGGACCGCGGCGGCAATGCCCAGCCACAGCTTGCCAAGCGAGCCCCTGGCGATGGGCTGGAGAGGTACGCGGGTGATCTCGGTCATTCGATCCATCCTGACAGGCTACGAGAGCATTGGGCAGCAAAAAGGGCGCAGAACGTGAAGCCCGCGCCCTCATGGCTTATCGCAAGGCGAGGTTCAAGCGCACCGGCACAGGCCGGCAGCCTTACTTGGCGCCGTCGCGCTCCAGCCGCTTGCGCTCCAGCTTGCGGGCACGGCGGACGGCCGCCGCTTTCTCGCGGGCGCGCTTCTCGGAGGGCTTTTCATAGTGACGGCGCAGCTTCATCTCGCGGTAAACCCCTTCGCGCTGCAACTTCTTCTTGAGCGCGCGCAGGGCCTGATCGACATTGTTGTCGCGGACGAGAATTTGCATAAACCGAAACACCTCGCAAAAAAATCGAAGGCCAGAACCCCGCTGGTGACGCACGGGGGATTGCCGACGGTGAAATACAGCAGGGCAAAGCCGAATCCGCCTGGACCGGCTTGAACCTGCGGGCCGCTAGCAAAGCACGCGGCGAATGGCAACACCGCAAGCCAACAAAAGCCTCACCCCCCGCCGGAAAGCCCTTGCCGCGGCGCGAATGAGGCGGGGTCGGCCATTTGCCAGGCGCGACGGAAACGGTTGTCCTGCGTTCCTTCCAGCAGTTCGCCGGGCGCAAGCGCGGGGTAAAGGTCGGCAAGGGTCACGACTTCGCGCGGCGAGATCCGGCGCGAGATGAAATGGGCCTGGAATTCGCCGGGGTGATCGATCCCGGCGGCGGCCGTCAGTTCGGCCAGCGCTGCCAGCGTGGCGCGATGATAGCTGGCGACGCGGGTGATCTTGTCGGGCACGACGAGCGCGCGCTGGCGGCGCGGATCCTGCGAGGCCACGCCGGTCGGGCATCTGTCGTTGTGGCACGATTGCGCCTGGATGCAGCCGAGGGCGAACATGAAGCCGCGCGCCGAATTGCACCAGTCGGCGCCGAGCGCGATGGCCCGCGCGATGTCGAAAGCCGTCGCGATCCTGCCGCTGGCACCGATGCGGACGCGATCGCGCGCCCCGATCCCGATCAGGGCATTGTGGACGAAGCTCAGGCCCTCGCGCAGCGGCGTGCCGATGTGATCGAGAAATTCGAGCGGGGCAGCGCCCGTGCCGCCTTCCTTGCCGTCAACGACGATGAAATCGGGATAGATGCCGGTTTCCAGCATCGCCTTGCAGATCGCCAGAAATTCCCAGTCATGACCCAGGCAGAGCTTGAAACCGGTGGGCTTGCCGCCGGACAGCCGCCGCAGTTCGCCGATGAACCGCATCATTTCCACAGGCGTCGCGAAAGCGGGGTGCCTTGCCGGCGAGATGCAGTCCTGCCCCATCGGCACGCGCCGCGTCGCGGCGATTTCCGCCGTGACCTTGGCTCCGGGCAACACTCCGCCATGGCCGGGCTTGGCGCCCTGGCTCAGTTTCAGCTCGATCATTTTCACCTGGGCCTCGGCAGCAATCTCGCCGAACAGGTCGGGCGAAAACGCCCCGTCGGCATTGCGCGCGCCGAAATAGCCCGAGCCCAGTTCCCAGATGATGTCGCCGCCGTGCTCGCGATGATAGGGGCTGAAGCCGCCTTCGCCGGTATCGTGGGCAAAACCGCCCTGGCGCGCGCCGCCGTTGAGCGCGCGGATCGCATTCGGGCTCAGTGCCCCGAAGCTCATCGCGGAAATGTTGAACAGCGAGGCGTCATAGGGCTGCGCGCAATCCGGCCCGCCGATGCGGACGCGGAAATTGCCGGACGACAGCGGCCGGGGCGACAGCGAATGGTCCAGCCATTCGAAACCATCGGCATAGACATCGTAGGACGTGCCGAAAGGGCGCTTGTCGGGCTGCGACTTGGCGCGCTGATAGACGACCGCGCGCTTGTCCCGGCTGAACGGCGTGCCGTGCTTTTCGTCCTCGAAGAAATATTGCCGCATCTCGGGCCGGATCGCTTCGAGCAGAAAACGCAAGTGCGCCGTGATCGGATAGTTGCGCAGCACCGCATGCCGGGTCTGCACCAGATCGTAGATGCCGAGCAGGGCAAGGCCGGCGGTGATCAGCAGGAACGGCAGGGCGATGTGCGGCGCCTCTCCGCCAAGATACACGACAAGACTGCCGGGAGCCGCCGCAAGCACAAGAACGAAAGGCAGAAAACGCGGGCTGATGAGAGCGTGAAACGACATGCGGGCATCTCCTGGCACGGCAATGGCCGACGCAGCGGGGCAGCGCTCCTTATCAGCTTTCCCCGACCAGGCCTGCAATGAAAACGCGGTCCATGATCCGGGCCGCCTCATCGGGACCGAGTTCGGGGGCATGGGAGAGCCACCAGCTCAGGGATTCGACGACAAGCCCGACGATCAGCGCGGTGCCGGTTCCCGCCGGCAGCCCCGAGCGACCGGCCGGCCAGGCGTGCGACATCGCGGTCGTGTGCCGGATCAGGGCATCGCGCAGCAGGCCGGCGGCCCCTCCCAGCAGCAGGGCGGTCCATACCCGCCGCTTGCGTTCGACATGCCGGCACAGTTCGGCGGTTGCGGCAAGGCTGTCGGCGGACCGCAGCAGCGGCAGGCAATGGCGGATCAGCTCCTCCGCCTCGCTGTCGGCCAGATCGGCCAGCGCGGCTTCCTTGGTCGCGAAGTGGCGGAAAAAGGTGGTATAGCCGATGTCGGCCTCCGCCGCGATTTCCTTGGCGGTAATCTGCTCGATCGCATCATGCTGGAGCAATGTCTCCAGCGCATCGCGGATGGCGCGCCTTGTCTTGCGCACGCGCCGGTCCTGCAAATCTTCATCGGTCATGTGGCCGCCCTGCTCGCCTCGGATATGCCCTGCCCGTTCATAACGGACCCGGATCATAGCACCATACGGAATGACGATATCCATAAGCCCGGAATCCTGCCCTATGTGCCATTTATGGATATTTATTGCCCATATCTATATTAAATTATAAAATATTTATTGACTATCATAAAGGCAATGGTATTCCGAAATACCGCGAGAACCGCCGGATGAGGAACGCAATGGCCGAGATGCAATCCCCGCAAAGCCCCGGACAAAGCGTGAATGGAGAACTGCTGCTCCTGTGGTCGCTGCCCGTGATGGGGTTGCTGTGGGCTCTCGCCTTCTTCACCTTTCCGGGCTTCGTACAGCCGATGTCGCCGGCCCTGACCGCCGATCAGGTCGCCGCCTTCTATCGCGATCCGCACAATCTGCCGCGCATCCGCTACAGCATGATCGTGTTCAACTGGTTCGGCGTGGCGCTGATCCCGGTTCTGGCCCTGATCGCCATGCAGATGCGCCGGATGGCCCATCACACGCCCATCCTCAGCTATTGCTTCATCGGCTGCATCGCCGGCGGGCCGACATTGTTCAGCATCGCCACGCTGTACTGGTTGATGGCCGCTTTCCGCCCCGAGCGCAGCCCGGAACTGATCCAGATGTTCAACGACATGGCCTGGGTGACCTTCACCAGCCAGGTCGGCTTTCTTGTGGCGCAGAGCGTATTCCTGGCGCTGGCGATCCAGCTCGATCGGCAGGCCCGACCGATTTTCGCCCGCTGGCTCGCGCCCTTCAACCTCGCTATTGCGGCAGCGCTGGTTCCGGCGGCTTTCGCCGCGCTGTTCATGGACGGCCCCTTCGCCTGGAACGGCATTCTCTCGTTCTGGCTCAAGAACCTGGCGATCGCGCTGTGGATGGTGGTCATGGGCTGCGCCCTGGGGCAAGCCATCCATCGCCAGCGCCGCGAACGGGCAGCGGCGGCATGACCGCGGCTCTCGCCCGGCCCGTCGCGGCAGCGGCGCCTGCCACGTCCCGCCTGGGCCGGATCGCCTGGAACTGGCGGCACAATCCCAAGCTGGAATTATGGCTCGCCTGGTACACCATCCTCGTCTTCTACAATATCTTCGGTATCGTCTTCTTCGTGATGACGCGCTCGCAGCCGCCGCCGAAAGCGTGGTGGAGCCTGCCGCGCATGGTGCAGTGGTTCGCCGACAACGAATGGGGCCTGCTGGTCGGCTTCGGCATTATTTTCGCCATGGGCGCTTTCGCCACGGCCTCGACCGCGCTCATCACCTATTCGATCCGCCGCATGTCGGTCAGTCCCGCTTTCGCTTACACCTACCTCATTCTCTATTCGCTGGCGGCGGTGCCGGGGATGCTGCTGACCTGCATCGCCCTTGTCGTCGGGGCCATGCGGCTTGATCGAGATCCCGCCCTCATGGGCTCTCTCTATGACATGGGATTCATCGCGTTCAGCGGGACGATGGGCATTTTCCTGGTCGGGTCGGTGATCTGGGCCGTGGCGATCCTGCTCGACACAAACCGCATCTTCCCGAGATGGTTTGGCTATTTCAACATCTGCAATGCGCTCACCGAAGTCGTGGTGGCCACCTGCGTCATCGAGAAAAGCGGTCCCTTCGCGTGGGACGGCATCATCTCGTTCTACGTCAACATGGTGGTGTTCGGTATCTATACCGGCGTGTTCATCACCCTGCTCAGGAAGATGATCGAGCGTGAGGACTTCACCGCCGGCAGCCCGCTGTCGCAGCACCGCCGGCCCCACGCGATTTGAAAGAACAGGCAATGGCAACAGTCTCGACCGCCGCACCGGACAGGACCGGCGATTGCGTGATCCCGCACGCGCCGGCATACCCCGGACAGCCGGATATGTGGGTTCTGGTGATGATCGAGGGGCTGACTTTCGCGGCCTATTTCGTCGTCTATACCTATTTCTACCGGCAGAGCCCCGACCTGTTCCTCGCGTCGCAGGCGCACCTCGACCTGACGCTGGGCGTGGTCAACACCATCATCCTGCTGACGAGTTCCTGGTCGATCGCCCGCTGTGTCGAACGCTCGCGCGCCGGCGATTACAAAGCGGCGCTGCGGAATGTCCTGCTCACCATGGCCGGCGGTTTCCTTTTTGCCGGGATCAAGCTTTACGAATGGTCGGTCGAGATCGGCCGGGGCTTCACTTTCACCACCAACACGTTCTTCTCGTTCTATTATTTCCTCACCGGCATCCATCTGCTGCACATCATCGTCGGCAGCATCGCCCTTTTCGTGGTGATCCACCAGTTGTCCAGCCCCGCGCGCCGCGCGCAGGAGATCATCGAAACCGGCGCGACCTACTGGCACATGGTCGATTTCCTGTGGGTCATCATTTTCGCGCTTCTCTATGTCATGAGGTGATCGCATGGGCATTTCCGCACAGGCAAGGCTGGCGCTGGGCTGGCTGCTTCTTACCGGCATCACCCTGTTTGCCTGGTGGATGGGCAGCAGCCACGGCCCCGGACCGCTGAGGCCCGACCCCGCAGTGGCAGCCGGCGCCATCGCCATCACCGTCGTCAAGGTGCGCGTGATCATCATGGAATTCATGGACGCCCGCCACGCGCCCAGACGCCTGCGCTACCTGACCGACAGCTTCCTGGCCCTGTTCGTGATCGCCATGCTGGCAACCTACCGCTTCGCCTGAGTGGCAGCCCGATACGGAATACGCAGAGTTCGTAAAATCGCACACTGTGGTTCGCGTTTGGGAGTTGCACAGGGTTTCCCGCGGCGGCAAAGCCGGTCTCCAGACTGCCGGGATATCGGCGGAAGGATTGCCGCATCCGGCGGCGCCGATTTTTCCCTCCGGGACGCATGCCTATGCCGAAATCCTCCCGCTCGCCTTCCTCCCCGCCGGCTTCGCCCGAGCGGCGCGAGTTGACGGCCTATCTGCATCCCGGCTGGGCGCCGCTGATCCGGCCCGCGCCGGCGACGCGGCCGTGGATGGACGCGACGCCGCAATCGTTCGCCTATCGCTGCCTGCCGCTCAACATCGCCAATGCCCACGGCTGGGAAGTGCTTGCCCCCTGCGGCTTCGAGGCGGAATGGAGCGGCGGGGCCGAACCGGCGGCAGTGACCATCCGCCCCGACGACGCCGGGGCCAATACCCGGCACATGCCCGAAGCACTGTTCGGCTCGGGCATCATCACTTTCCACATCGAAGCGATCATGCGCACGCCGCCCGGCTGGAACCTGTGGGTCGGCGGCTCGCCCAACCGCGCCAAGGACGGCATCGCGCCTCTGGGCGGAGTGATCGAAACCGACTGGTCGCCATTCACTTTCACGATGAACTGGCGCTTCACCCGGCCGAACCTCCCGGTGCGGTTCGAGGCCATGGAGCCGTTTTGCTTCCTGTTCCCGGTGCAGCGCGGCGCGCTGGAAAGTTTCGATCCGGTGTTCGCCCCGCTGGATGCCGATCCCGCCACGGCCGGGCGTTTCGCCGCCTGGAGCAAGGCGCGCGACGCGTTCCACGCCCGCATCCGCGCCGAGCCGCCCGCCAAAACCGGCGACCACTGGCAGAAGCACTATTACCGCGGCGTCGATGTCAGCGGCGAAGCGCTGGTGGACGATCACCAGTCGAAGCTGCGCCTCAAGCCCTTCGACCGCTCCGCCGCACCGGACCTGCCGGTGCCGCCGCCCGACGATCCGCCCGTCGCGGCGGCGCCGGCGCCGGCTCCGGCACAGGCCACCGCGCCCGCCGTTTCAGGCGCCGATGCGCGGGAAGCCGCTGCCTTGCGGCTGGCCCTGGCCAAGCGCGAATGGCTGCTGGAAACGCTGGAGCGCCAGCGCGACCTGGCCCCGGCCCTCAAGCGGATCGAGCGCCGCCGGGGTGTGGGCAGGCAGGAATTCCTCGAACGCTACTATGCCCTCAACCGGCCGGTGATCCTGGCCGGCGAGATGGACGGCTGGCCCGCGCTCGGCTGGACCCCGGATATCCTGAAAGCCCGGATCGGATCGGCCGTCATCGAATACCAGGGCGGCCGCGCGGCCAATCCCCTGTTCGAGATGGAAAAGGACCGCCACCGCCGCGAGGCCCCGTTCGACGCCTTCATCGATGCGATCACGCAAGGCTCCGGCAACGACGCCTACCTCACCGCCTTCAACTCCGCCCGCAATCGCAAGGCGCTGGCGCCGCTCGATCAGGACATGGGCTTCCTCGACAAGTTCCTCTCTCGCGAAAGCGACTTTCCCCACGGGATGCCGTGGATCGGCCCGGCCGGCACGCTGACGGCGATGCACCATGATCTGACCAACAATTTCATCGCCCAGATCGTCGGCAGGAAACGCCTGCGCATCCTGCCGGCCTCGGAAGCCGGCCGGCTTTACAACCGCATCCATGTATTCAGCGAAATCCCCGATATCGAACGCCCCGGCCTCGACGGCGCACGCTATCCGCGGCTCAATGGTGCGCGGGTGTTCGATATCACTCTGGAGCCGGGCGACATCCTGTTCATGCCGCTGGCCTGGTGGCATCAGGTGCGCGCGCTCGATTTCAGCGTCACCGCCACTTACACCAATTTCCTCTGGCCCAATAACGCCTCGGCGACCTACCCGCAGGGATAGAGTCCGCCCGGTGCGACGCTGTTCGCCCTTGGCGGATTGCAGGACACGCTGGAAACGCTGCCCGGTGTCCACGTCGACGTTCTGACGCCCGCCGACCTGCCGGCGAAATTCCGGGCCGTCGTGCTCGCCGAAGCGAGGCCGGTATGAGCAACGAGAACCGGCTGGCCGATTACCTCGACCACATGCATCAGGCCGCGACCGATGCTTGCAGTTTCGTGGAAGGCTTTTCCAGGGAGGATTTCCTTGGCGACAAACGAACCCGGCAGGCAGCCATCATGAGCCTCATCACCCTCGGCGAAGCGGCGACCAAGGTGATCGCCGGCTATATCGCCTTCGTGGAAGTGCACGCCGAGACACCCTGGCGGTCCATGCGGGGTATGCGCAACCGCATGGCGTTTATCCCTATTCGCCGTTGCCAGCCCGTTGAGCAGGCCGTGACGAACGGCCGGAATCAGCGTCGGGCGCGGACTATGCGGACTTTTCCGCTGCCGGTGACGGGCAGGAACAGGCCCGCGCCGGTCACTTGCACGCCGTCGTGATGCACTGCATCGATCGTTGCGGTCAGGCGGAAATCGCCCACTTGCCGGCTGGCGATGGCGCGCCGGGCCGCCGTGATCACCTTGTTGTAATCACGGCTGAAGTCCTGCGTCAGACTGGTCGCGATCTGGCTGCGCACATCGTCGCTGGCCATCAGCCGGATCAACAGATCGGCGACCGGAAGATCGGCGCGGCCATAGATGTCCAGATCCCTGATATGGACGATCTGCGAATCGGCCGCATTGACCGGCAGCCCCGTCAGCCAGACCCGGCCACGCGCCTTGCCCCAGCGCACCCCGATTTTCGCATCCACCGGCTCCACCCTGGCCTCGACGCCGACCGCCAGCCGGTTGTCGCTGGTGGCATAGATCGTGACTTTCTCGAAATCGGCATCGACATGGCCGACACCCTTCAGGCTGATCCCGCGAGCGGCAAGCTTCCTGAGCGCCCGCAGCACGACCGGCTCGAGCTGCGCATGATCGGCCAGGACCGGGATGAAGAAGCGCAGGCCCCGATCGCCCCCCGGTGCGATCTGCGGCGGCAAGGCAACCGGGGTCGGAGTCTTTGGCGGCGCCGACCCGATGAATGTTTCGGTCAGGGCCTGAGCGGCCACGGTTAGCGTCACCTTGCGCCCGGCAACCGAATAGCCGGCAAGGCCGATCCCGCCGGGCGTAACCCGCATCCACGCGGGCGGCTTGTCGCGGTTGAGCTGGATCACCGCGAAGCCCTGCTTCCACGCATCGGCAACCTGGGGCCTTATCCGCACCCGCGCCACTTCGGCCCGGAGACTGCGTTCGAGGCCTGCTATCACGTCCTCCAGCTCGCGGTCCGCGCGCTGTACGAAACGGATGCGCTGGCCGAGGAAATCGATGCCCGGCGGCTCGATCCAGTCATAGGATATCCGCACTTTCGCATCGGGCTGCCAGTTGCGGTCGACGCCGAGCCGGACATCCGCGCGCACTATGGCCGAAGCCGTCGCGGTCTCGCCCTTGAGCACACCGCCCACCTTGCGCGCCGCCACCACCGCCTGCACCGGCAGGGTTATGGTGATGCGCTGCCCCGCCCCCGTTATCTTCACCGCGCCGCGCGTGACCTCGCCGACAATGCGGCAGCCGATGTCCGGCGTCACTTTCAGCCGGCGGCCGAACACTTTCACGCGTTGACCGGAAATGCACTTGTCGAAGTGCCGATCGATCGACCACAGCCGGCGTGGCGTGCGCCGTTCGATCCCGCGCTGAATCTCGTCGAGCGATATTTCAACGGGCACGATCAACGTCGAATGCTGCCGCGGAAACTGCGGCGCGCTGGTCACACGCGGCGGCGCCGGGCGCTCCGGCTCGCGCTTGCAGCCGGCCGATAGCGCTATCAGCGCGCCCGATACCGCCGCCAAACCGAAAAAGATCGTCCGACGCACGGCCTTTCCCCTTTGCATATCCTTCTGCCCCCGGCCCGGCAAAGCGCGCCCTATCGCGGCCCGGCGCGCAGGCTGGCCAGCAACTGCAACACGTCCTCCAGCACATAGGGCTTGTCGACGCAGCGCTCGTTCACGGCCAGCGCGCCGATCGCATCGGCATGGCCCGTGGCATAGAGCACTGCAAGGCCCGGCAGCCTTGCCCTTGCCCGCACTGCCAGTTCGCGCCCGTCGACCGCGCCCGGCATATGGATGTCGGTAAACAGGAAATCGAAATCGCTGTCGTGCTCGATCACCGCCAGCGCCTCGTCGCCGCTGCATGCGCAAACCACATCGAAACCCGCCCCGGTCAGATCCTCGGCCGCAAGCTCCCGGATGAGCATCTCGTCCTCGACGATGAGTATCCGGCCCGTGCGGCCACCCGCAGCGACACAGCGATCCGCCATGGCTTTCCTTCCTCGCTCGAAAATCCGATGCGAAGATACGGGAACACCGCCTCTATTTTCAAGTTCCGGGCACATCATCGCATCGCATCGCCACGGAACGGGGATAGCCTTTGGGACAGGTATCGATTTTCCCGACCTGTGCGCCTTGCCCAAAACGGGCAGCGAAGCCTATCAAGAGCCCGGTGCATGCGGTTGCGGTGGAGTTGCGCTTTTTGATCAAGCGAATCATCTGGTCGCGGATGAGCGC
>JAITWR010000049.1 GCA_031285165.1 Novosphingobium sp. | reverse complement strand
TGGGCCACGGCCCAGACCATGCCGCGGATCAGTCGATCCACCTGTTCCTGCGTGTAATGCTCGATCTGCACCTGCGCCGCGCGCGAGCGGGTAATGAGTTCGGCAACCTCCCTGGCTTCGGGAGTATCGTTGATCTGTTGCGCGGCAGCCATGTGTATCGTGTCCTTCGCTATGGGTGAGGCAGCCGGTCCCCCGCGGCGACAAGGCGACCGGGATTCCCCAGGCAATCCAGCTTTCGCGCCGACCCCTGCACGTTTGCCCTGCCGCATTCAAGATGTATTCGCCGCAAGCCGGGTTGCGCAAAACGCACATAGCTGGTGCGGCTGCGCTGTGCAGTGCCGGGGTTCGTTTGTCCCTGCCTTGCCGATGCAATCGGGGAGATGCGCGAGTCAGCGCGGGCGCGTCGGCCGTCTGGGCGGGCTCGATCGAACAGGTTCGGGTCATGGCGGTTCCCCTGCCTGCCGCGCATCGCATCCGGCGAAAAGATGTCGAAACCGCCGGCACAGTGCCCTTCCCCGTCCCGATTTGCCGCCTGCTCAATCTTTCGGGTGCGGCGGCCGTTGTGACAGGCTATGCAGGGGGCTGATCCAATGGCGGCTGGGGAGTTCCACCGGATGCGGAGAGTCCGTTTGGAAATGCGCCATGCGGCGCATGATCGCTGCCGCGCGTGCCTATGCGGCCCTTGCCCGGCCGGGCCGCAGGGCATGCGATCGGGGGGCATTGCATGAAGCGCGCATGCGTCATCGGCGCCGGCATCGGCGGGCTGGCGCTCGCCATCCGCCTGCAATCCTCGGGCATCGACACCATCCTGGTCGAAGCGCGCGACAAGCCCGGCGGCTGCGCCTATTACTGGCAGCGCGAAGGCTTCACTTTCGATGCCGGCCCCACCGCCATCACCGATCCCGTCTGCCTGCGCGAGCTATGGGCGCTGTCGGGCCGCGACATGGCCGACGACGTGGAACTGATGCCGGTATCGCCCTTCTGCCGGTTCAACTGGCCCGATGGCACGATCTTCGACTATTCGAACGACGAAGCCTCGCTTCACCGTGAGATCGCGCGGCTCTCGGCCGAAGACCTTCCCGGCTTTGCCGAACTGCTCGAATATTCGGCCGCGGTCTGTCAGGACGGCTATGTCCAACTGGGACAGGTGCCCTTCCTCGCCCCCGCCGCCATGCTGCGCGCCGGCCCCGGCCTGCTGAAGCACCAGGCCTGGCGTTCGGTCTATGCGATAGTTTCAAGCTTCGTGAGGAACGAGAAGCTGCGCGAGGCTCTTTCCTTCCGCACGCTGCTCGGTGGCGGCAATCCGATGACGGCCAGCGCGCTCCACGCGCTGACTCTCAATCTCGAAATGGAAGGCCGCGTCTGGTGGGCCAGGGGCGGCACCAACCGGCTGGTCGCGGCGATGGCCCGGCATTTCGAGCGGCTCGGCGGAGCGCTGCGGCTGCACGATCCGGTGCTGCGGATTCACACCCTGGGCGACCGCGCCACCGAGATCGAGACGGCAAGCGGCTGGCGCGAGCGCTTCGATGCCGTCGCCAGCAATGCCGATCTGATGCACTCCTACCGCGATCTGCTGCACGATACCCGGCGCGGTGCCGAGATGGCGCGCAAACTGGCCCGCAAGCGCTTCAGCCCCAGCCTGTTCATCGTCCATTTCGGCGTCGAGGGCAGTTGGCCGGGCATTCCCCACCACACGGTTCTGTTCGGCCCGCGCTTCAAGGGGCTGTTCGAGGATATCTTCGGCCACGGCGTGCTGCCGCAGGACTTCGCGATCTGCCTCAACCACCCGACAGTGACCGATCCCACCGTTGCACCGCCGGGCAAGAGCACGTTCCAGGCGATGATCCCGGTTGCCCATCTGGGCAAGCTGCCGATCGACTGGGAACAGGTCGGCCCGCTGATCGAGCGGCGTATCCTCGACGAAGTCGGGCGCCGGCTGATCCCCGACATCCACGACCGCATCGTCACCCGGTTCCACTATGCCCCGCGCGATTTCGCGCTCGACCTCAACGCCTGGCAGGGCAGCGCCTTCAGCCTCGAACCGACGCTGACGCAAAGCGTCTGGTTCCGTCCGCACAACCGCGACGACAAACTCAGGAATTTCTATCTGGTCGGGGCCGGCACGCATCCGGGGGCAGGCATCCCCGGAGTGGTCGGCAGTGCCGCGGCGACGGCGCGGCTGATGCTGGAGGAACTGCGTTGAGGGGGCCGCACGGGTGAAGCGCCTGGCAGTCTATTGCGGCTCGGCCACCCCGGCCGATGCGCGCTATGTCGAACTGGCGCGCGACGTGGGCGATACGCTGGCGCGGCGCGGCATCGGCGTGGTCTATGGCGGCGGCCGGCTGGGCCTGATGGGCGCGGTCGCGGCCGGCGCGCTGGCCGCGGGCGGCGAAGTGATCGGCGTGATTCCCGAAGCGCTGGTCCATCCCGAAGTCGCCAACAGCGACTGCACCGAACTGCGCGTGGTCGATACCATGCATACGCGCAAGCTGGCCTTCACCGAGCTGTCCGACGGCTTTCTCACCCTGCCCGGCGGAGTCGGCACGATGGACGAGCTGTGGGAAGCCGTGAGCTGGGCACAGCTCGGCTATCACGCCAAGCCCGTCGGCATCCTCAACGCTTTCGGCTTCTACGATCACCTGCTCGCTTTCAACCGGCACATGGCCGAAGCGGGCTTCGTCCGTCCGGTCCATCGGGGCATTATCCTGGCCGAGCCCGAACTCGACCCGCTGCTCGCGCGCATGGCCGCGCATGAGCCGGCGACGCCGATCTTCGCGATGAAGGCCGGCGAATTGTAAAGCACAGGGCCTTGCCGATTGCGCCTGCCCTGCCCGGCCGTGCCGCGCGTTCACGCCTGCTGCACCTGTCCATGCAGCCGGCGGAACAGCCTGCCGCGCTCGCTGTAGAGCACCAGCAGCAGCGCGCCGGTCCCCGCGACCAGCAGCGACAGGGCGAACGGCAGGGCCGTTCCGTCGTAGGCCTGGCCGATCACGATACCCAGTGCCGATCCGAGCGCGAGCCGGATGAATGTCTGAAGCGACGCCGCCGCCCCGGCGATCCGTGCGAAAGGCTGTAACGCGATCGCGCTGAAATTGGCGCCGATGAAACCCATCAGGCACAGGTTGAGCGTCATCACCGGCATGAACTGCCAGAGCGTCTCGCCCGGCCGCAGCGCCAGCACGACCTGAAGCACGCCCACCAGGATATAGGCCAGCACTGCACTATGCGACACACGGCGGGCGCCATAGCGTTCGACGATGCGCGAATTGGTGAGATTGGCCGCCGCCATGCACAGCGCCATGCCGCCGAACACCAGGGGAAACCTGTCGCCCGCGCCGAAATGTTCGGCCACCAGTTGCTCGGAGCTGCTGATATAGCCGAACAGCGCGCCCTGGATCAGCGCCATGCCCAGGACATAGCCGATCGCCGCGCGCGACAGCAGCGCCGTCCTCATGTTGCCTGCGATCACGCGCACCGCGATCCGCTGCCGGAATTCGGGATGCAGCGTTTCGGGCAGGCGGAGGAAGACCCAGATCCACACGAGCGCGGCCAGGCCCGCCATGATCCCGAAAATCCAGCGCCACCCGGCGAACAGCAGCACCGCCTGGCCCAGCGTGGGGGCGATCATCGGCACCACCATGAAGACCATGCTGACCAGCGACTGCATGCGCGCCATCCTGTCCCCGGAAAAGCGGTCGCGGATGATCGTCGCGCTCATCACGATCATGCCCGCGGACAGCACACCCGCGCAGCCGCGCATGACGAGCAGCACTGTAAAGCCGGGAGACAGCGCTGCCGCGAGACTGAACAGCACGTAGCCGCCGACGCAGACGAGCACGACGCGGCGGCGCCCGAACCGATCGGCCAGCGCGCCGGGAAACAGCGCGCCGAGCCCCGAGCAGAACAGGAAAACCCCGACGACGAGCTGGCGGTGATTGGGATCGTTGACCGCAAGCTCGCGCGACATGACGCCGAGCGCGGGCAGCATGGCGTCGATCGCCAGCGCCTGCAACGCCTGCAACAGCGCCATCATCGCGACGAATTCGTGCTCGCGCATGAGAAAGGGGCGGGACCGGGAGGAATCCATCGCGCCGCTCATGGCGGAAGGGGACCGCAATGGCCAGAGCAGGATGCGGATATTCGGAAGCACCGCGTCACCGTGCCCCTCTCCGCCGGGGAGGAGTACCCTTGCAAACTCTCTCACCCCGACCCCACCCGCCCTGAGCTTGTTTCAGGCTCCATGGTGCCGCATAACATCCGCCTCCCCTTCAAGGGGGTTGAAGGAGATGCGCGGGACGAGAAGTGCCGATCTTATGTGCGATGCTTGCTGACTGTCAGATGCCCCAGACCGCCGCGGCGTTGGCACCCACGACCTTGCGGCCCGCGTCCTCGCCAACCGTTTCGAAGATGCCCTTGATGATGGCATCCGAACTCCCGAGCACGCTTTCGGGGTGCGGATAGTCGACCGACTGTAGAGACCACCCAGCACCCGGATTTTGGACGACACCAGAAACCTCGCCCGCCACACCGGGATCAGTGACCGCCAAAGCTTTGCCAACCAAGGCCCCATAGCCAGTCGGATGCCCGCAAGGCGGGGTGATATCATTGCCAGGATGCCGGAAGCAGACAGAATTCCTGCAACCGTTCGAGCCCGGTCATTCCCCGCACTTGAAATCCAGCGTGACGGTGCGTTTCACCGAACCGAGCTGCGCGGTAAATACGACGCGGCCCGCGCATCCGACATCCCGCACCCAGAGTGGCAGAGTGGCATTGCCGGCATCACCGATCAGCACGTCCTTCAGGGTGCGGCTGGCCAGCACCTTGCCGCCGGCGCCGGTTGCGGTCAGTATCAGGGGCCGCGAAACCGTCTGTTCCCCGGCGCCTTTCAGGTCGATCGTGAACAGGGCATCGTTCGCATTTTCCCTGGCGTCACCCTCGCCGATGATCGTGTTCCACAGGGTAACACGCTTCGGCGGCGCGATATTGTCCGACAGCCTGCCCGTCCCTTCATACCAGAGCCGAACGGACGGATTGGCGAGAGCAGGCGCAGCCGATGCTTTTGCCTGTGCCGTGGTGCCGAGAGCGAGGCCGGCAACGCCGACAAGGGTGAAGCAGGCAGACCGTACCATTTCACCCTCCCGCTTTCGGTTTGCTCACCAGCCCGACAATGCCGAAGCCGACGAACGCCAGTCCCAGCACCAGGCCAATCAGCACCATGGAAGGAAAGCTCCGATCCAGCAGCGCATCGCCGGGGTCCGCAGGGTTCACATAGCACGGGACTTTGGCCCCGGTCGGATAGCGCGCGAGGAGTTTTGTCGCATCGCTCCGGTTGCTCGACGATTCGTTCACGATAGTCGCTGCGTCAGAAGTCATTGCCCTGCCGCCGGCCTGATAGCGGTAGGAAATCGAGGCGGCGTAGTTCGTGCCTCCCTTGCTGGTGCGGTTGCTCGTCTGGTGGCTGTCGATGATTTCGCAGGTCGTCTGCGGCCAGTTGCGCGCAGAGACAAACTTCGCCAGCGGCCCGCCGGCCATGTACACCAGCAAGGCGATGCCGCCTGCCAGGAAAATCAGGGAAAGCAGACGCGAATTCGCAGCCCCTGTCGTTACCGTACCGGTTCTGAATTCAACCATCTTTTCTGCCTTTCTTGTCCAGCGCCCGCGGCAGGGCCATGAAGATGGCCGCCGCCCTCCCGCAACGGATCAGCGTGTATCGACGACGGCGAACAGTTCGCCGGGAAGGTTCGCCGAGCCATCGATAAGCGCTTCGAACGGGATCACCTTCTGCGCGACGCCATCGGCCGTGACCGTCATGTTGGTGTCGATGACCTTCCGGCCCTTGATCCGTATCGTAATGGCATGGCCCGCATAGGCAGCCTTTATCTGCGTGCGGGCCTGCTCGTCCCGGCTGTCGAGGTTTTTCTGCTCGCTGGCCATCCCACGCGTCAGCGTCTCTGTCGAGATGGCAACGCGCACCACGCCCGGCTTTACCGTGGTGAAGGTGGTAGTCCCTATATTGGCGTCGACAGTGCCGGTGATGGTGGCGAAATCGCCCTCCTTGATGGCAGTGCAGGCAGCGCTGCCATCGGCGTTCTCGGTCAGCGTGGCACCGTTTTCCTTGCAGAAAGGCTTGTCGGCAGCGTTTTCGGCGTGGCTGCTCTCATCCTGTTTGACAATGGCATAGACCGCATTGCTCAAAGTGACGGTCGAAGTGCTTCTGGCGCTGGCGTCGGAAAGGACATCGATCTCGCTGGTCAGGTCCATGCAGCCGCTGAGACTGGCGGCGAGGACCAGCGGGCTCGCAAGGCGGACAATGGCGGCAAGGTTCACGGCGATTCTCCTCGGTTCAGCACGGAAGCGATATCAGCCAAGATGATCGCCCGCCGCAACCGGCTTGCGGCTTTCCTTCTCCGCCGCGAAGAAAGGCGGCAAGGTGCGAACGCCGGCAAGATCGGCAAGGAGGGCACCGGGAAATATCTGTGCCGCGTTGCGCAGTTCACCGACCGCGCTGTTGTAGAAGCGCCGGGCGATAGCGAACACGTTGGGGATCAGATCGTGGTGCTACTGAAGCTGCGCGTCGATCCCCCGCCCAGGGTTTCCGCCACCTTGTTGCGGTGTGACACGATCGTCGCATACCAGGCATAGAG
>JAITWR010000201.1 GCA_031285165.1 Novosphingobium sp. | reverse complement strand
TAGGATTTCATCGCCTCGACCCACAGCGCGACGATTTCCCGGCGGCCCGTGGTGGTCGGAAATTCCGGGTAGTCGGGCATCGACCATTCGCCGTCTTCCGCCCAGGTGTCGCCCCAGGCAGCGGCATCGGCGCGGGTCACGGCGTCGGCATAGGTTTCCAGCAGTTCGCGGATGGCGAGACGGTCTTCGCATGGGCCGGTAAAAGGCATCGTGGTTTCTCCCTTGGCATATCCGCAGAAAGACTAGCGCGCGCCGTCCCGGTGCGAACCTGTGCCTTCTGTGAGGGGGCGGCGGGCGCGGCCCTGCGAAGTTCCCCGCATCCCCTTGCCGGATCAGGGCGTGACGGGCAGGTCTTCCATTCCCGGCGGCGTGTCCGGCAGGAGGATTTCGATGATACCCTGATGGACCCGGACGGGAAATATGCGCATCGCCTTGTAAGCGCCGCCGATACAGTGGCCGGTGGCGATATCGAAGCGTGCGCCGTGCAGCGGGCACATGATCGCCCCGCGCCGGATGCGGCCGGTCGACAGCCGCGCGGCCTGATGCGGGCAGCGATCGTTCAGCGCGTGGAAACCGTCATCGCCGCGCACGACGAGAATGTGCCATCCCCCGATCCGGGCGGAACAGGCGGCGCTTTCGGGAAACCGGCTTTCCGCGACGACGGGAACCCAGGTTCCGGCTGTTTTCTGATCCTGTGTCACAATGCCTGGTTCCATTCCGCGCCTGGTTCCATTCCGCTGCGAACGGACTTCGCTGCCTGTCTTATCCGCTTTGCGGTGCAAGCGGGGCTAGTCATATCATCAGGTTCCATGTGCCCTGCTTCACGGGCATTCTGGCAGGAAAGGAGGCCCTTGTATGTCCATGATGCCCGATGAGATGATCCGGTTTGTCGACGATCTTTACAGTGCGACCGGGGCCGGAGACTGGGACAAGGCCGCAGCGATGCTGACCGACGATTTTGTCGTCACGGAAGCGTCGGTGCTGCCGATGGCAGGCGTTTATCGGGGCAAACATGCCCTGAGAGAGCTTTACACGCGCGTCATGGGCCTTGTCGACGTGGCCGCGCTCGACCGCGAGCAGACGACGACAGGCAATGACTGCGCCATCACCATCCTTTCGCTGCGTTTCGCCGATGAAAGCCTGGAGCCGGCGCAATTGCTGGAACTGTTCCGCTTCCGTGACGGCAAATGCTGCGAAATCAGGCCCTACTACTTCGATCCCGGCCAGTTCAACGCCGCGGCCGCCGCCCGGCGCGCCAGAGAGGCGGGCGGCTGAATGGTGCGTCTTGCGGTTCTTGTCGTGCAGGATTGTGCCGGCGATGCTTCAGGACCGAAGGCCCGATCAGGTGAAGTCCGGCGAGCGTTTGTGCGTACCGCCCGCAGTCTTTGACGAGGCGTCTGAGGCGGGCGGTCCACGCGAATGATCGCCCGCAGGAGAATAAAGCCGCGTTTGGCTTCGGGCAGTTTGTCGAACTCCACCTCGCCGATGCCGGCGCCCCGACCCTGATCCGCCAGATGGCCTGTCTTTATCCGATCTCAACGATTTTGCCGTCTTCCGCTGCTTCGAAATTCAGGGTGCCGACCCGATCCAGCATGTCGTCGCTCATGTGCGTGAGGATGAGGCGCTTCGGTTGCAATTCGTCGAGGTGAGCCTCGATCGCGTTGAGGCTGAGGTGCGTTGCGATCGACTTGTCGCGAAAATAGGCTTCCGCGATAAAAAGATCCGCATTCCGCGCCGCGTCGATCAGTTCGGGAGTCCACTCGGTGTCACCCGAATAGGTGATCACCCGCCCTTCGGCTTCGATCCTGACGGCAAGACAAGGGCCGCCCGGCGGGCCGTGGCGCGCCTGATAGGCGCCGACGCGCAAACCTTCCAGGTCGATCGTCCCGCCAGCGGGGACTTCCATGAGATCGAGATTGAACTTGCGTGAGGCGCGGGATGAGCCCGGGAAAGCCGTTTCCATGACGCGCTCGTACCAGGCATCGATTCCCACCGGGCCGACGATGGTGAGCGGGGCGCGGCGCTTGCTGAAAAGCTGCGCGTCCAGAATAAAGAAGGGGATTCCGCCGAAATGATCGGCATGGAAATGCGTTACAACGATGGCGGTGATGGCGTTGCGATCGATTTTGAGCTTTTTCAGCGCGATCAGGGACGAGGCTCCGCAGTCGATTAGAATGTTCGTCGTATCACCCGCCAGATGAAAGCAGGTGTTGAAGCGGCCGCCCGAGCCAAAAGCATCGCCACATCCGACGAATTGTAATTTCATTGCCATTTTCCCATTAGGCAGCTTGTCCTTGCCGCTGCCGCCGCGCTTGCCCTTGCCGGGTCGAAGAAACGGAAAGCGTGATCGGTCATGGCCGCGACGGGTTATGCCGGGATCAGCGGGGCATCAGGTAGTCGCTTTCGATCGTCTTGCCGTCTGTCGTTATTATCGCATATCCGCTTTCCTGGATGTCATTGGCGGCCAGGCGGCCTTTCACGTCGAGACGCAGCCTGTGCCTGTTGCTGAAAGCGCCGGGAGTTTCGAGGCGAACCCCCGTCCATGCGTGCTTGCCGTAAACCGTGCCAAGCTTGTCTTTCTGTGCGTCCATGATCGCAGTCAGCGCCGCGGCGTTCACGCTTGACAGCGGGATCAGGTAATCTTCCAGCCTGAATGCCGCCGCATTGCCCGCCACCGTGATCTCGACCGGACGCGGTGAAGAAAATTGCCCGCTGGCAATGTCCAGCCGTATGTCCAGCAATTTGCGCGGATCGTCGGGATTCTGATATTGGACCGAGCAATAGGTCATCGTACCCCGGGGTTTGGTGTCGGTACTGTCGATTTCACTGCCGGCACTGAAGAAAGAGTCGATTTCGGAAACCCTGGTATTTTCCCCCAGATGCCTGACGATCGCACGGAAGCATACGTCCGGGCCGTCCGCCAGAGTCAAGGCCGCAGCCTGGCCGCCCTTATCCTCACTGGCAGCTTCGCCGGAAGTTTCACCGGAAGCACCGCCTTTTCCGCTGCATGCGGTCAAACCAAGGCACAGAGCGCCAACCGCTCCCAGCATATGAAGTTGTAATTTCGCTATCATGGCAACCTTTCCCTGCCGTTTCGTCCCCGGATCGAAACTCTCCGGCACCATAGCCTGCCCGAAAGGGCCGGGGCAACGGCTGCGACGCCCGGATGGATAATATCGGGCACAGGAACGATTTGACCGGGCCGGCAGCGGGAGTTGTGATATGCATCGCATGCCCTTTTGCGCGCCTGCCGGCGAGGCAGTCGGGCACACCGCATTGATGCCACGCGCGGGCAGCCGGGAGCCTGGAATGATCGATAAGCCTTGTCGCCGTATTCGTTCAGGGAACAAGGCCGGGCCGTTTGCGCTCGTGCTGCTGCTGGCATTGCCGCTGGCCGCGCTCGGGTCATTCCTGCCGGCACAGGCATATCAGGGCCTGGGCATGCGCTGGTCCGACTGCGAAGGCCCCGACCGCGTGCTGATGTTCGCGCTGCCGGCGCTTGCGCTCTACGCGGCCGGAGCGATTGCCAACGGCCTCAGATACCGCCGCCTGCCCAGGCTCGTCGCGGCGGTGCTTTGCCTCGCCGTCTGTGTGCCGCTGGCCCTGAACGCACTGGATGCCATGAAGGAGGGGGCGGCAAACAGCCTCGTTCCGGCATGCTGGTGATCGACCGGACACATCGCCAGCCGGCCCCCTTGCAGGAGGAAAGGGCATGAACATCGACAAGTGCGCCGCGGCAGGCGCAGCCTGAACCAGATTCAGGGTGACGAAGAAGGGGAGCGAAGCGGTTCCGATTATCCGCAGCTTAGTCTAAAAGCTGTCCTTGGCCGCTCTCAATGCGGCGAAAGTCGCTGTGGCGTCTCCGTTGCCCCAGCGTGCCTGCATTGCCGGGTCGTCCGTGCGGAGGAAGGGGTTGGAGGCGAGTTCGCGGGCGATGCTGGTCGGCACGGTCGGCAGGCCCTGTTCCCGCGTGGACCGCACCCGCCCGACATAGTTCTGCAACGCCTTGTTGTCGGGATCGGCGTGGAGCGCGAAACGCGCGTTGGATTCGGTATATTCGTGCGCGCAATAGATCATGGTTTCGGGCGGCAGTGCCTTGAGCCGCGAGAGGCTTGCCCAGAATTGCGGCGCGGTGCCCTCGAACATGCGGCCGCAGCCCAGCGCGAAAAGCGAATCGCCGACGAAAGCGAGGTCCGCGGCGGGGAGGTGATAGGCAACATGGCCCAGCGTATGCCCGCCGACATCGATGACATGGGCCTCCCAATCGCCCAGGCGGATGATGTCGCCCTGTTTCACGGCGGTATCGATACCGGCGATCCTGTCGGCCTCGGCCGCGGGGGCGACTACCTTGCAGCCGGTTGCCGCCTTGATCGCCTCGTTGCCGCCGGCATGATCCGGGTGCCAGTGGGTGTTCCAGATCTGGCTGATCTGCCAGCACTTTCCGGCCGCTTCGTGCAGGCAGACGGCAGCGTCGGGCGTGTCGATGCAGGCCGTTTCCCCGCTTACCGGGTCATGCAGCAGAAAACCGTAGTTGTCGGACAGGCAGGGGAACTGGTGAACTTCGAGCACGCCGCTGATCCTTCATGCCTGGCTCATCTTCGCCGCAAGCGATACAGGAACCGCCCGGACAAAGCAAAGCCCGCGCAGGCCGGGGCCGGGCGGGCTGCGTCTTTTGTCTCCCGGCGAAGCGGCGGGGATGCCTCATAGAAACGGCCCGCCATGCCTCAAGGCACGACGGGCCGGGCTTTCCTCCCCAGGAAAGGCTTGCCTTCAGCCGCGTGCGGCGCTGCCGAGGCGGTGATAGAGATTTGCGTATTTCGAGGAATCCGGGGCATCCTCGTGATTTTGCAGATAGAAGCGCACGGCTTCCTTCAGCAGCTTGAAGTCGTCGGTCGAAAGAACCGCGCGGGCGCGGGTGGGTTCGCTCATCGTCTTGATCCTTGCTTCGTTTGCGGCGCTCAGGCTGCGAACTGGTTCATCGTGTTGTGCGTGCCGCCCGCTTTCAGCGCGGCCTCGCCGGCGAAGTATTCCTTGTGGTCGTCGCCGATGTCGGAGCCGGCCATGTTCTGATGCTTCACGCAGGCGATGCCCTGACGGATTTCCTCGCGCTGGACGTTTTTGACGTAGCCCAGCATGCCCTGTTCGCCAAAATATTCCCTGGCGAGGTTGTCGGTCGACAGCGCCGCGGTGTGATAGGTCGGCAGCGTGATCAGGTGGTGGAAGATGCCGGCGCGGGCCGAAGCATCGCGCTGGAAAGTGCGGATGCGCTCGTCGGCTTCGTTCGCCAGCCCGGTGCCGTCGTAGTCGACGCTCATCAGCCTGGCGCGGTCATAGGCCGAAACGTCCCTGCCTTCCTCCTGCCAGCGGTCGAACACCTGCTGGCGGAAGTTCAGCGTCCAGTTGAAGCTGGGCGAGTTGTTGTAAACCAGCTTGGCGTTGGGCACGACTTCGCGGATGCGGTCGACCATGCCGGCGATCTGCTCGATATGCGGCTTTTCCGTCTCGATCCACAGCAGGTCGGCGCCATTCTGCAACGAGGTGATGCAGTCGAGCACGCAGCGGTCCTCGCCGGTGCCCGGGCGGAACTGGTAGAGGTTCGAGGGCAGGCGTTTCGGGCGCATCAGCTTGCCGTCGCGGCTGATCAGGACTTCGCCGTGGCCGATCCCGGTCACTTCCTCGCAATCGAGGAAAGCGTTGTAGCGGTCACCGATGTCGCCGGCCTCACGGGTGAAGGCGATCTGCTTGGTCAGGCCCGCGCCGAGCGAATCGGTGCGCGCGACGATCACGCCGTCGTCGACGCCGAGTTCGAGGAAAGCATAGCGGACGGCGCGGATCTTGGCGAGGAAGTCCTCATGCGGGACCGTGACCTTGCCGTCCTGGTGGCCGCACTGCTTCTCGTCGGAAACCTGGTTTTCGATCTGGATGCAGCAGGCGCCCGCCTCGATGAACTTTTTGGCGAGGAGATAGGTCGCCTCGGCGTTGCCGAAGCCCGCATCGATATCGGCGACGATCGGCACGATGTGTGTCTCGTAATGGTCGATCGCGTGGCTGATGCGCTGCGCTTCGACTTCGTTGCCGGCTTCGCGCGCCTTGTCGAGATCGCGGAACAGCATGCCCAGCTCGCGCGCGTCGGCCTGGCGGAGAAAGGTGTAAAGCTCCTCGATCAGCGCGGAAACGCAGGTCTTCTCGTGCATCGACTGGTCGGGCAGAGGGCCGAATTCGCTGCGCAGCGCGGCGACCATCCAGCCCGAAAGGTAGAGGTAGCGGCCCCTGGTGGTGCCGAAGTGCTTCTTGATGGAGATCAGCTTCTGCTGGCCGATGAAGCCGTGCCAGCAGCCGAGCGACTGGGTATAGGCGGCAGGGTCGGCATCGTAGGCGGCCATGTCGGCGCGCATGATCCCGGCGGTGTAGCGGGCAATGTCGAGGCCGGTGCGGAAACGGTTCTGCAAGCGCATGCGGGCGACCGATTCGGCTTCGATGCCGCTCCACGTCCGGGTGTTGCGGCCGATCGTCTGGTCCGCTTCGATAATGCTCTGCTGGTAGGTCACTGGAAAATCCCTCGACAAATTCGCGTGTTCGCTGGCCCCGCGGTAGGGGAGGATTGTGCAGTGCGGAATGGCTTGCGGAGTGCGGTTGTCAAGGTTTACAGAACATCCTTGTAAAGTTGTATAAATATGACAAAGGGCGTTTGTAATGGCTGAAGCGCGCTCGCTCTACCTCGGTCCGCGGATCAAGCGGCTGCGCCGGGAACTCGGCCTCACGCAGCAGGCGATGGCGGAGGATCTGGCGATCTCGCCCTCCTATGTCGCGCTGCTGGAACGCAACCAGCGCCCGCTGACCGCGCCTTTGCTGCTGCGCCTCGCGCGCGCCTACAGGCTCGACATGGAGGATCTGGCGGCGGAGGAGGGCGAGGACTATGCCCGCCGCATCGCCGAAGTGCTGCGCGATCCGATTTTCGCCGATATCGACCTGCCGGCGCTCGAAGTGGCGGATCTCGCGACCAATTTCCCCGGTGTCAGCGAGGCGCTGCTGCGGCTGCACGGCGCCTATCTGCGCGAGCAGCAGGCGCTGGCCGAACAGCGCGTGCCCGGCGCGGAGGAGGCAAGCGATCCGGTGGCCGAAGTCCGCCGCTTCGTCTCGCGCCAGCGCAACCATTTCCCCGAACTCGATGCCCGTGCCGAGGTGCTGGCGGGGGAAATCGCCGAGGCCGGCGGATCGCGGGAATTCCTGGGCAGGCGGGGCCTGCGCGTCCGCTTCCTGCCGCCGGACCTGCTGGTCGATTCGATCCGCCGCTATGACCGGCACAATGAGCAGCTTCTGATCGACGACACGCTCGGCGCCGAAAGCCGGGCCTGGCAGCTTGCCGTCCATATCGCCTATACCGTGATGCGCGGCGATATCGCCCGGATCGTCCGGGGGGAGACTTTCACCGGCCGGACCGCGGCCAATCTCGCCCGCCGCGCGCTCGCCTCCTACGCCGCCGCGGCCTTGCTGATGCCTTATGACCGCTTCGCCCGCGCGGCGGAGAGCCGGCGCTATGATGTCGAGGCGCTGTCGCGGCAGTTCGGCACCAGCTTCGAGCAGGCCGCGCATCGCCTGACCACGCTCGGCCGGCCGGGGCAGGAGCGCGTGCCGTTCTTCTTCCTGCGTGTCGACGAGGCCGGCAATGTTTCGAAGCGGCTCGACGGCGCGGGTTTTCCTTTCGCCGCACACGGCGGCGGCTGCCCGTTATGGAATGTCCATTCGGCCTTCCGCACGCCGGGCGAGGTGATTACGCAATGGCTCGAACTGCCCGACGGTCAGCGCTTTTTTTCGATTGCCCGCACCGTGACTGCGGGCGGCGGCGGAGTCGGCAGGCCGCTCATCTACCGCGCCGTCGCGCTTGCCTGCGCGGCCGAACACGCGCCGAAGCTGGCCTATGCCGAAAGCGCGGACCCGCGCGCGATTGCGGCGACACCCATCGGAGTGACCTGCCGCCTCTGCCACCGCGCCGCCTGCCGCGCCCGCGCCGTCCCGCCGATCGGCCGCGAGATCCTGCCCGACGATTACCGCCGCGCGGTGGAGCCGTTCACTTTCGGCGAGAGTTGAACGCCGGCAAGAATGCGGCAAACTGACTGCGCCCCCGCGCAGGCGGGAGCCTTGTGCCTCTACGGAGGAACAGCCCGACGGACCGAGGTTCCCGCCTGCGCGGGGACGCGGTCGCCATTCCGGAGTCACCGATGCGCGCTACCCCCGATTTCGATTTCGCCCTGCCCGAAAGCACGACGATGATCCGCGAGGCCGCCGCGCGCTTCGCCGACAAGCGGATCGCACCGCTCGCCGCGAAAATCGACGCCGAGGACCGCTTCCCGCGCGAGCTGTGGCCGGCGATGGGTGAGCTGGGCCTGCACGGCATCACGGTGGCGGAAGCGGACGGCGGCCTCGGCCTCGGTTATCTCGATCATGTCGTCGCGGTCGAGGAAGTCAGCCGCGCCTCGGCCTCGGTGGGGCTCAGTTATGGCGCGCATTCGAACCTCTGCGTCAACCAGATCCGCCGCTGGGGCACGCCTGGGCAGAAGGCCAGATACCTGCCCCGGCTGATCAGCGGTGAGCATGTCGGCAGTCTTGCCATGTCCGAGGCCGGCGCCGGCTCGGATGTCGTCTCGATGAAACTGCGCGCCGATGCGGTCGCCGGCGGCTTCAGGCTCAACGGCACGAAATTCTGGATAACCAACGGCACCCATGCCGATACTCTCGTCGTTTACGCGAAGACCGGCGAAGGTTCGCGCGGCATCACCGCTTTCCTTATCGAGAAAGGCATGCCCGGCTTTTCCACCGGCCAGAAGATCGACAAGCTGGGCATGCGCGGCTCCCCCACGGCAGAGCTTGTCTTCGACGATTGTTTCGTGCCCGAAAGTCAGGTCATGGGGCCGCCGGGCGGCGGTGTCGGCGTGCTGATGAGCGGGCTCGACTACGAGCGCGTGGTGCTGGCCGGTATCCAGCTCGGCATCATGCAGGCCTGCCTCGATACGGTCATCCCTTTTGTCCGCGAGCGCAGGCAATTCGGCAAGCCGATCGGCGCTTTCCAGCTCATGCAGGCGAAAGTGGCGGATATGTACGTCGCGCTGCAATCGGCGCGGGCCTATACCTATGCCGTGGCCCGCGCCTGCGATGCCGGGCATACCACGCGCTTCGATGCGGCCGGCGTGATTCTCTACAGCAGCGAAAGCGCGTTCCGCGTCGCGGGTGAGGCGGTGCAGGCGCTGGGCGGTGCGGGCTATACGAAGGACTGGCCGGTCGAACGCTATCTGCGCGACGCGAAACTGCTCGACATCGGCGCCGGGACCAACGAGATCCGCCGCATGCTGATCGGCCGCGAACTGATCGGAGCGGGAGAGTAGAGCTGGATGCGGATAAGCGAGGGGAGAGGCGGGTGACGGCGTTGAACGCTGCGGAGGCGATGGCCCGGGCAAAGGCGCTCGCCGGGTCGGACGATTTCGGCCCTGGAGGCTTCGAGGAAGGGCTGGAACGCGTGCTGGCCGCCTTGCCGCGGTTGCCGCTCAGGCCCGAAGTCATGGCGGCAGCCATGAACCGGGTGGTCGAAGACCTCGCCAACCGCCTGCGCATCGAACAGTGGTACGCGGACCACCCCGAGCTTGAAGCCGGCGTGATCGAGGGGCCGCTGCTCGTCTGCGGCCTGCCGCGCACCGGCACGACCGCCACCGTCGGCATGCTCGCGCTGGACCCGCGCTTCCGCTTTCCGCGCATGTGGGAAATGGCGCAGCCGGTGCCGCCGCCGCGGCTGGCGGACGAGCCCGACGATCCGCGCGCGGTCGCTTATCGTGCCGCGATCGCGGCGCATGCGCATGCCAGCCAGCACATCGCCGACCCCGATGGCCCGGAGGAGGACATGGTGGGCATCGCCCCGCTCGACATGCACGCCTATCACGGCGCCCTGCCGATGCCCGACGATTTCCTCGACTGGTGGATCGGGGCCGATTTCGCTTCGACCTATGCCTATCACCGGCGGGTGCTGAAACTGCTCCAGTCCGAACGCGGACCGCATTTCTGGCTGCTCAAGGGGCCGGTCCACCTGTTCCGGCTCGATGCTTTCGCCGCCGAATATCCCGACGCGCGGTTCGTCTGGACGCACCGCGATCCGGCAAGCGTGATCCCCTCGGTCGCAAGCCTGCAACATACGCTGCATTCGGCCCGCTGCGTCGAGGGCGCGCTGGACAAGGCGGCTGCCGGCCCCGGGGCGCTGGCCTTCTGGGCCGAAGGCATGCGCCGGGCACTCGCCGCGCGCGCGCGGATCGGCGAGCACCGTTTCATCGATGTCTGGAACCGCGATGTCGTTGCCGGGCCGGTCGCGACTTTCGCCGCGCTCTACGATCGGCTGGGCTTCGGCTTTACCGCCGGGCTGGAGGAAGCGGTGGCCGGCTACAGCCGCCGCAACGCCCGGGGCGTGTTCGGCGAGCATCGCTACACGCCCGGGGAATACGGCCTGACCCGCGGCACGATCCGCACGGCTTTCCGCGACTATATCGAGCGTTTCGGCCTGTGACGGCCGGTTTGCCGATATGCCGTCGCCGCAGCGCCGGAAGCGACGGCCCGGGGCGCTATTGACGGCACACGACCGCCGTTCTAGAGCATCGTGCGCAAAAGCGGGAACCGGTTTTGCGCAAAAAACGATGCGACAACAAAAACCTGGAGCAAGATGGGTGATTCACAAATCACGCATCTTGCTCCAGGCCGTCCGTTCGAAATAGCGAAAGCCCTGCGGGAAAAATGTCGCGATCATCACCCGGCGTCAGGCGCGTGGCCTCCATCCTCAATTTCATTGCGGATCATCCCGGCCAGGCCTTCGCCCTGACCGATCTGGTGCGCGCGCTCAAGTTGAGCCGGGCCACATGCCATGCGCTGCTGACCGGCCTCGTCGATGTCGGCTACCTTTATCGCACGAGCGACAAGACCTATGTGCTCGGCCCGGCGCTTGCGGCGATCGGGCGCACCGCGGCCGGGCATTTCTCGCCGTTGCAGGTCGCACAGCCCGAGATGCGCAGCCTGGCGGACGAATTCGACGTGGTCTGCACCGCCTATTTCCTCGAAGGCGATACCATGCATCTGCGCGACCGCGCGGCTTCGGCGAGCCATGTCGGCTATCCGGTGCCGCTCGGCACGCGGATGCGGCTGCGTTCGGCCCAGGCCGGGGTCTATTTCGCCTGGTCGCCGCAGGATGCCGAGGACTGGTTGCAGGCCACCAGCCCCCGGCCATCGGCCGAGCGCCGGGAGCTTATGTTTCAGACGATGGACTTCGTTCGCCAGAACGGTTTCTCCCCCCTGATCCGCCGCCCGGGCTTCGGCTTCACCGGCGCCGAAATGCCTTCGAGCGACATCGGCGCCGACAGCGACGAATTGCCGGTTCAGCCGATCGTCGAGGTCGATGAGGGGCGCGTCTATCCGATCGGGGCACTGATGGCGCCGATTCCGGATGGCCGGGGCAAAGTGATCTTCGCCCTGGTGATGGCCGGGTTCCATTCGCCGATGACGGGCGCGCAGGTCATGGCCGTCGGCCACAGGCTCGCGAATGCCTGCGAACGGATTTCGGCTTTCGTCACCGGCCGCGACACACGGGCCAGGGCCGAAGCCTGATCCCGCAGTACCCTGCGCGACCGGCATGCGCCGCGCTGTGATCGTGCGGCTGCGGTGCGTCAGCATCGGTGCCCCTGCAACCGTGCCCGAGGGTGCTTCTCTCAGACCCCTTGCAATGCCACCCGAGCCGCCTCGGGCAGATGGGCCATGACGCCCAGATAGGCGCTGGCGGTGGCGTCGGGCTGGCGGCGGCCCTGTTCCCAGCCCTTGAGCGTGGCAAGCGGAATCCGGTAGGCGCTTGGCAAAGGCCTGCGGTGACAGGCCCAGTTCCTCGTGGATCGCGCGCACGTCGGGCACCGCGATGGTGTGGACGCGCGCGACCTCGCCCGTCCCCTGCGCATGCGCGGCGGCTTCTTCCATCGCCGCGATCAGGTCCGCTGCCTGCGCCTTGGCATAGGCCAGCAGCAGATAGAGCGGGCAATCGGGGCGGTAGTAGAAATAGACCACCCGCGCGCCGCCGCGCTTGCCGCTGCCCGGGCGTGCCCAGCGCAGCTTCCTGACGCCGCCCGTGCCGGGGATCACGTCGCCGGCCTCCGGGTTGTGGGCGACGAAATCGACCAGTGCGGCCCGTTCGTCCCCGCTCCGGAACTTCTCGGCCGAGCGTGCGAAGGCCAGCGTCCCGGCAACGGTGATCGGGCGGGACTTCACCGCATCCATATGCGTCATTGACGCCCAAAGGCAAGGCGCTGTTGACCTGCCTCCCGGCGCGCGCCACACCTTGAGCATGATCGCGCCGGCCCGCACATCACCGCCTCAGCCGCTGCCCTTCCCTGCGCTCAAAACCGCGCCGGGGAGCAAAATCCGCGCGCGTCCATTCTGATGAATAAAATTTTCAAAATCATTA
>JAITWR010000105.1 GCA_031285165.1 Novosphingobium sp. | reverse complement strand
CCTGGTCTTGCGTTGTTTCGGCTCTTCGGCGAGAGCCTTGCGACGTTTTGCAACGTTGCAATTCCGGCAAGACTGCCGGACGGTCTGCCTCTAGCGGCCGATCCGGGCCTCGGTCAAGCGCTCTGCTCTGCCTTCTCCTCGTGCATGCCGGCCAGGGTGATCGCGCGCGGGGCAGGCCCGAGGCGCCTTGCTTACCACACCGGCCGTCCTTCGGGCCAGCCGACGAACCGCCACGCTTCCGGGCTTTTCCAGGTGTATTCGACATAATGGCCGAGGTAAGGCCGCGCGTCGAGATAGACGAAGACCAGGGCGGGGATGGCATCCCTGATCGACAGCGGCCCCTCGAAGGCAAGCGGCAGGCCGAGTTCCGCGATCTCCCGGCGCATCGCCGCCTCGTCGTCGCGGCGCAGCGAGATGTGGTGGAAGCGCGGCACCGCATCGGTCCTGTCCGCCGGCAGCATCGACAGGTAGTGGTCGACATAGCCCGAAACCGGCTCGATGATCTCGATGTTGAGCCCGCCGGCCCAGCAGGACGCGACCCGGTTCACCATCGGCTTCGGGCCTTCGGGCGTGTTCACCACCATGTCCGGGTCGAAGCGTTCGAACTTCTCGACGCCGAACCTGCCGGCCACGATCTCCATCGCCTTGTCGAGATCATGAGTTACATAGGCGTTCTGCATATGGCCGCGGATGAACATGCCCGATCTCCCTATTTCCCGCGCCATTCGTCGACGACCGGGCCGAAGGCTTCTGCGATTTTCTCCCCGGACCAGCCGTAGTCCGCAAGGTCGTAGCCGTATGAACCCAGCTTGTGCCGCGGGTTGTCGTGGTCCCACTGCCGCATCGCCGCCTCGCCCTCGCGGGTCCAGGGCAGCCCGGCCAGATCGTAGAGATCACGCGCCACGCCGATCCCGTCCCTGACGCAGGCGCCGTAGTCCGTCTCCAGCAGCCGGACCCCGGCGCCCTTGTCCCTGTGCTGCTGCTGATAGCGTCTCGTTTCATAGGCCCAGATATCGACGGTATATTGCCCGACGAATTTCGGATCGAGCTGATCGAAAGTGTTCCGCAGAATCTCGGTGCCCATCCTCATGCTCGAGCCCATGGTATCGATGATATCGCGCCGCGAGATCACGAAAGTCGCCCTGGGGAAAACGTCGAGGACTTCGAGGAACTCCCCTGTGTTGCACGGGTTCTTGAGCAGCCACGGCCCTTTCCTGCCGCCTTTCTGCCACTGGAGATACTTGAGCATCTGCTTGAGATAGGCTTGCGCAGGCACGCGGCTGCGCGACCGCAGCCATTCCAGGTAGGCATAATCGGGAGCGGTGATGAATTGCCCGATGTTGTCGAAATTCGCGATCGGGATGAAGCTCGATTCCTCGGGTTCGTCCGCCGCAAATTCGTGCATGATCCGATAGGTGTCGCCGGTGTTGGTCACGGCGTTCATCATGCGGGTGGCCCATTCGCGCCGCGGCGCGGGATCGCCGCGCCGCTCGCCGGGGAAGGGGGCGGGATTCCACATCGCCCAGGCCGGCGTTGCCTGCAATGCGGGATCGGCCGAAAGCAAGCGCTGAAGCTTGGTCGTACCCGAGCGCGGCAGGCCGAGCACCACGATCGGATCGTCGACATCCTCGTCGAGTATCTCGGGGTGCCTGGCAACGTCGGCTTCCCAGCGCAGCCGGTTGACCAGCCAACGCAACGAATTGACATACATGATTTGCAGGCCGGTCTGCGAGATGTCGATCCGTGTCGGAATTTTCAGCACCTGCTCCAGATTCGCCAGGAAGCCGGGATCGCGGAATTCCTTGGCGCCGGTGCCGGCTTCCCTGAAAGCGGCATCGAGCAGCGGCCCGAGCGTGAATGCCTGGCGCAACCGGGCGAATTCATCCATCCCTGCATATCCTCGTCAGAAGTCGTTGAAACGGCGCCGGTAGATCGAAACCAGGCGCTTCTCCATCTGCGCCTGCCGCTCCTCGCGGCCGATGCGCGGCATGTCGGGCGAGACGTGCCTGTCCAGTTCGGCCAGCGGCACCGTTTTCACCCGCGGCTCGGTCTGCTCCGCCCGGCTCTCGAAGAAGCGGAAGCCGATCAGGTGCAGGATGCGGCCCGAGCAATCGAACCAGTTGGGCAGGCCGGGATCCTGCCAACTGGCAATGAAGCGCACCGAACCATCGGCCTCGTAATGCACCTGGGCCAGATTGTAGCTCACCAGCCGCGCCCAGTAATCGCCCGGTTCCCATTGCAACTGGGCCAGTTCGACATTCCAGTATGCGCAATCGGGCCTGTCGATCTCGATGATCACCGCCTCGTCCGGGCGGCAGCGGAACCGGCCCGAGAAATAGTCGGTGCCGGCAAAAGCCCCCGGCACGACGAAGCGCGCGATCCGGTCGTCGGGCGATGCAAGGTGCGATTTCACTCCCGCCTCGCAGAAATCGGCATGGACGCGCAGCAGATCGACCAGCCGCTTGAAACGCGTTTCCGAAGCCTCCCGCGTCAGCAGCGGCGGCGGAAACGCCTGGTTCTCGCATGTCAGCATCAGGTTCGCCGGCTTCTCGGCGAACCAGTCGGCATAATACTGGCGGATATGCAGTTCGCAGCGCCCCGCGGGCAGTTCGAGCCAGACGGCATCGCCGAGGTCCGCCGGCTGCCGATGGCTCAACACGACATCGATCGTCCGGCCCGCCGCAAGCTGCGGCGTGTCGACGTTGTTCCTGTTGCCGATCATCTTCCAGCCGTCGGCGAAATCGCAGCTATGGCCGTTGAACGTGCTCAACTGGAACACCGCGCAAGTGCCGCGATAGCCGCGCAGGCGATAGGTATGCGCGCCGTGCAGCACTGCCGCATGATAGTTGCAATCGGTCGACTGGAGCTGGAACTGGATGCGGCTGGTGCCGCCCATCTTGGTCAGCGTCGGGTTGCCGTAGTCGGCCTCGACATGCGCGGCATGGCCGAAGCTCATGTTGCGCAGCAGATGGCGCAGCGCCTCGTAAGTGTTGAGCTCGCGGTCGTCGCCGGGCCAGCCGGTGATCTGCTTCTTCAGCGAATAGCGCATCGCCTCGACCAACTTGTCGAGTTCGCCATAGGCATAGGCGAGCGCGCTTTCGTCCGAGAAGAAATCCGCCGGTACGCGCTCGGCCGTATCCGCCGCGCGGACGAAATTGTCCTGCGACATCGCGGTCATTTGGGCGGCCGTTTGGGTGGTCATGCGGGCGCTCGTATCATCGCTCATGTGGCGCCATCCCCGGGAATGGCCCGCGCTGCGCCCGAAGCCGGGAGCAGCAGGCCGGTGCCGACCACGGCGCCGCCGTCGGCGACCATGGCGTGTCCGTTCACATAGGAGGCCGCCGGCGAGATCAGGAATTCGATGACGCTTGCCATCTCGTCGGGATCGGCCCAGCGCTGCAACGGCACCTGACGCGTGAGGAGGTCGTAGTGTGCGGGCGCAATCGTCTCCATGGCGCCGGTCATGCCGGTCCTGGTCGGTCCGGGGCAGAGCGCGTTGATGCGGATGCCTTCCCAGCCAAGCTCACGCGACAGGCTGCGGACGAGGCCGATCAGCGCGTGCTTGCTGGTGCCGTAAGCCCAGTTTCCGGAATCGCCGGCGATGCCCATGGTCGATGAGGTGATGGCGATCGCCGGGTTCCTGCCCTTGCGCAGCAGCGGCAGCACCGCCTTCACACCGAGGACCGGGCCGAACAGATTGACTGCGATGACCTTCTGGAAATCGGCGAAGGACAATTCATCGATGCTGCCGCCGCCGGTGATGCCGGCGTTGAGCACGGCGGCGTCGAGCCCGCCGAACCTCGCTTCCGCTTCCGCGGCCATCCGCGCGTTGTCCGCCTCGGACGCAACATCGGCCGCCATCGCCGCAATGCCGGTGCTGCCTTCGGTCCAGGCCAGCTTGTCGATGTCGCGATCGACGGCCAGCACCCGCCAGCCGCTGCGGGCGAGCCGTTCCGCAGTCGCGCGGCCGATGCCGCTTGCCGCACCCGTTACCAGCGCGGATCTGCCTTCATTCATCCCGTCCTCCCTTCAGCCACCGGCGATCTGCCAGCCGCCGCTGGCGTCGAGTACCTGCCCCGTGACCCAGGCCGCCTGGTCGCTGGCCATGAATGCGATGACCCTGGCGATGTCCTCGGGCTCGCCCATGCGGCCGAGCGGAGTCACCGAGCGGACCCAGGCGAGCGTTTCCGCGTCGTCGAACGACCGGCTCCCGTCGGCATATTCGCCGCGCGTCAGGCCGGGCGCGACGGCATTGATGCGGATACCCATGGGGCCAAGCTCGGGCGCGACCGAGCGGGTGAACTGGTTGAGCCCGGCCTTGGACGCACCATAGACCGAAAGCAGTTGCGACGGCGAAAGCGTGTAGCGTCCGGCCGTCGAGGAAACGATGACGATATTGCCCTTGCTCGCTTCCAGCCAGGGCACCGCCTGCTTGATGAAACGCACGGTCGCGGCAAGGTTGGTCCGGTAGATCTCCTCGATCTCCTCATCGCCGGTTTCCGCGAAGCTCTTCCAGAGCTGGGCGCCGGCATTGCTTACCAGCACGTCGAGCCGGCCGTGACGGTCGATCACGGTCTGAAGCGCGTTGGCGCGGTCATCCCGGCTGGTGAGGTCCATCCGCACGTAGCTGATGCTGTCGGGCGCCAGCGCGCAAGTCTCCCGCAACGGCCCTTCGCGCCGCGCGGCGATGACCACTTTGGCGCCTTCCCTGGCGAACAGCAGCGCGGTGCCCTTGCCGATGCCGGTCCCGGCGCCGGTGATCAGCGCGACCTTGCCTTCGAGCCTGCACATGATCCGGCGCCTCTCCCGCTCTGCTGTTCGCGTGAATAGGTCACTGGTGCCGGGCAATTGCAACCCGCTTGTCCGTGCCGCCGCACGGGTCTTGCCGGGACAGTCAGGCCATCGGCGGCGACGGTCAAGAAACCGCCGGCAGCCTGCTTCGCGCTACCCGCCTTTTTGCGCCATTGCGAAGCTGTGTGTCATGTGGTCGGCAAAGCCGGTCTGCTGCGGGAATATCCACTGGCGGCTTTCGTCGCGGATCGCCGCGAAATTCTCGGCGATCTCGTCGATCGTCCACGACGGTCTGTAAACGCCCCTGCTCTCGGCGATGAAGGCGCGCGCCACCCGGCCGGCCATCGAGACATAAAGCTCGCCCGAAACCCGGCAGTCCTCGTGCGCCAGGAATCCCACGACCGGCGCGACAAGTTCCGGCCCCATCGGCGGGTATTGCGAGATGTCGAGCCCTTCCGCCATGCGCGTGACGGCGCCGGGAAGAATGATGTTCGCTTTCACGTTGTGCTCTGCCCCCTCGATCGAGATGGCGTTGCAGAGGCCGATCATGCCCGACTTGGCCATGGCATAGTTGACCGTCTGCGGCATCGTGTAGAGTCCGCCGATCGAGCCGGTCAGCACGACGCGGCCATAGCCCGCAGCCAGCATGTGCGGGAAAGCGGGCCGCACGACATGGAACGCGCCGAGCAGATGAACGTCCACCACCGCGCGGAAATCCTCATAGCCGATCTCGGCCAGCGGCGCGAAGCGGTTGTTTCCGGCGTTGTGGATCAGCACGTCGATCCTGCCGAAGCTGTCCAGCGCGGCTTCGACGATCGCCTTGCCGCCTTCGGGCGTAACGACGCTTTCGGTGCAGGCCACCGCTTCGCCGCCGGCCGCCGCGATCGCCGCGGCGACTTCCTCCGCCGGCCCTGCATCCCCGCCGTCACCCGACAGCGCAGAGCCGTTGTCGTTGACCACCACTTTCGCGCCCTTGCCCGCCAGCAGTTCGGCATAGGCGCGGCCGAGGCCGCGGCCCGCGCCGGTGATGACTGCAACACGGCCGTCGAAACGGCGCCCGGCCATATCGGCGCTCACGGGATATGCCTTGCGCGCAAGTTGGTCAGCGGGCGGCGGTACGAGGGATCGCTCCTGTCGCGCGCGGGTGCGCCATTGCCATAAAGGTCGGGCACGTCGGCAAACGGGATCGGGATATTGGGCAGGAGGCCGGCCCATTCGATAGCATTGGTGCGCAGTGCGATCTTCCACTCCCCGCTGCGCCGCTCGAACCGATCGATATAGCGGCCCCCGGCCTGCACCAGACTTTCATCCCTGTTGCGTGCGACGAAAAGGTAATAGGTTTCGGTGTGGGCCGTATCGCCGTCGAGGTCGATGGTGATGTTGAGCAGCGCGTGATGCGTCAGGATCTGCCCTTCCTCGTGCATCGGGAAAGCCCAGTTCGCGCATTCCGCAGCAAGACCGACGAACGGCCCCGCCGCCATCTCGGCATCCTCGTGGAAAGCCGAGAGGTAGAGCGCGCGGTCCAGCCGGTCCATGCCGCGGCTGAAGCGGGTCAGCGCCTCGGTGATCTCCTGCTTGTCGAGCAGGGCTTCGAGTCTGGCGCGACGATCCCCGTCCATCGGTTCAGCGCCCGTTGCCATAGCCATGCGCCCGGATCGGTTGCCAGATGGGCGAGCCGCGTTCGGCCCGCAGCGAGGGGATGAAGCGGCCGTCGACATCGGTGACGCCGTAAAGCTGCGCCATCTCGGCGGTGATGAAAGTGCCGCCCGACAGCCGCATGATCTTGTCGTCAGCCGCCATTGCCGCGATCACCCGGCCGGGATGCTCGACCGAGCTGCCGACTTCGGGATTGGTGACGGTCTGCCCTTTCATGTCGGGATTGGCGCCGAGATTGTAATGCGCCTTCTCGGTGAAAGTCAGCCCCTGCCACAGCGAGATCGAGGCCACGCTGTACGGCTCCAGCTCGATCGCCATGTCGCGCGCCATGCGGTCGACCGCCGACTTGGCCGTGCCGAAAACGACGCCGAACGTATAGGTCACGCCGACATAGCCCGATATGGCGACGATCAGCCCGGAACCCTGCGGCGCCATGATCTGCGCGGCATGCCAGGCCGCGACGAAGCTCGACTTCACGCCGACCTGCCACATTTCGAGATTCGATAGCGGCTTTTCCCAGAACGGTTTCCTGACGATGAGGTCGTCCGAAAGCTGGAAGGCGTTGTTGACCAGGATGTCGAGCCGGCCCTGCTCGCGCCTGACCTGATCGAACAGCGCGGCGACCTGATCGTCGTTGCCGTGATCGCAGGCGACGGCGATGCCTTTCCCGCCTGCGGCCTCACCCCGCCTGGTACATTCGGCGGCCGTCTCGCCGACCGTGCCGGGCAGGTAGTATTCCCCCGGCGTCACCGTGCGGCCGGTGACATAGACGGTCGCACCCTGCTCTGCCAGCACCAGCGCGATGCCCTTGCCGATGCCGCGGCTGGCGCCGGTGACGACCGCGACCTTGCCGGTAAGCTGCCCCATGCTCATTGCTCCCCGGCGGCGAAGAACCGCTCGCTGTAGTCCCCCCGGGCACGGCCCGAGAACCATTCCCGGCTGAACGGCAGGCCCATCACGCCCTGCGACCAGTCGATCGATACGCCCCAATCCTGATACCAGTCGTACAGCATCGTCCGTTCGGCGATGCGCCAGTCGCCGCCGCGTTTCTCGAAACGGTCGAGATAGCGGCCGCCGATGCAGGTATCACGCTCTTCCTCGCCCGTGTTCACGCGATGGTAGGAAACCACCTGAGTTTCGACTCTGGCCGTCCCGCCGTCAAGCTCGACATAGCTCTGGCCGAGCACATGCTGGGTATTGGTGATGGCCTCGGCGCCGGGTACGACCCAGGCGAGATATTCGTCGAAAGTGCCCTTGAACACGCCGTAATCGGTGACCGAATCCGGCCACAGCGAAGCGGCGATCATCCCGCCATCGCGGCGATCCTCACCGCGGGCGAGGCGTTCGAGGCACTGGCGGATGCGGTCGCGGTCGACCAGTGCGCGCAAATCCTCGCCGATGCTGTCCATTTCCCTCTCCCGAACGGTGCGGCCACGCGAATCCCGTGGCGCGGTTCCGGCGGATACTACCCGCTCCGTCGGAACCGGCGCTTGACCAATTCAGACAAATGCGCTCGGTTCCCGGCAAGGATGCCAAAGCCCGTGACCACCGCCCGACCGCCTGCCGCCGAAGTCTTCGACGTTGTCCATGCGCGCATATTGCGCTTCTTCCCCGAACTGGTCGAGGAACTGGGCGGCGATGCCGCTGCATTGCTGGCGCGCGCCGGGATCGATCCGGCAAGCCGCTCCGGCGCAACCTATCGCCAGACGATCCGGCTCATGGAGCGTGCGGCAGCCGATCTCGCCTGCCCCGATTTCGGCATGCGCCTCGCCAGGCTGCAAGGCGGCGGCATGTTCGGCCCGCTCGGCCTGGCCATGAAGAACTCGCGCACTTTCGGCGACGCGCTCGAATATGTGAGCAAGCACACCTACGCCCACAGCCTTGCCGCGCGCATCCGCCTGACGCGCTTTCCCGCAGGCGCTTTCTCGGCCCACGACATCCTGCTCGAAGGCGTGCCGGTGAAAACCCAGTTGATCGAACAGATCATCCTCGTTGGCCACCTTTCGGCGATGGAGATCACTGGCGGACACGCCCGCGTGCGCCGGGTCCATTTCCGCCACCAGCCGGTCTCGCCGCCGAAGACCTATCGCCGCTACTTCGGCTGCGAGGTCCGCTTCGGCCAGCAGGAGGACGGCGTGCTGTTCGCCGCCGCCGACCTTGCCTGCCGCGTGGTCGATCCCGATGCCGCGGCTTTCGAGCGGGTCGCCGCCTACATCGCCAGCGCTTTTCCGCGCCACCTGCCGCCACTGCATGCGCAAGTGCGCGGGGTGGTCATGCAATACCTAGGATCGGAACGATGCACCAATAACGGCGTCGCCGCCGAACTGAACCTGCATCCGCGCACGCTGCACCGGCACTTGCGCGCCGAAGGAGCCTCGTTCCAGAAGATCAAGGACGATGTCCGCCGCGACGTGATGCTCTATTACCTGCGCCAGACCCGGCTGGACTTCACGCGCATTTCCGAACGGCTGGGCTTCGCCGAGCAATCGGTGATGACGCGCTGCTGCCGGCGCTGGTTCGGAGCACCGCCGACGAGGGTTCGCTTGCAGGAGCAGAACGGCAATGCCTGAAACGGTCGAGCGCCGTTCGATCCGATGGCGCAGAACGGAAGGAAAAGGAGAGCCCCATGTCCCAGGTCCAGACCTTGCGCGGCCCCATAGACAGCAGCGCGCTCGGCCGCGTGCTGATCCATGAGCACATCTTCCTCATGGACATGGAATATACCTGCAATTACCGGCAGGATTTCTTCGCGGAGGAGACGGTCGCCAAAGCGGCCGGGCGGCTTGATGCGCTGAAGGCCAGCGGCATCGACACGATCATCGACCTCACCGTGCTCGGCCTCGGCCGGCATGTGCCGAGCCTGGCCGCAGTGGCGTCACTCACCGATCTCAACATCGTCATCTCGACCGGCATCTACACTTTCGACGAAGTGCCGAACCCGTTTATGTTCCACGGCCCCGGCCTGCTGCTCGACGCGCCCGAGCCGATGGTCGACCTGTTCGTTCGCGACATCACCGAAGGCGTCGCCGGAACCGGCCTGAAAGCCGGTCAGCTCAAATGCGCGATCGACATGCAGGGCCTTACGCCCGGCGTCGAGCGCGTCATGCGCGCGGTGGCGCAGGCGAACGTGATCACCGGCACGCCGATCACCGTCCATACCGCACCGCAGGCCCGGACCGGCCTGACCGTTCAGCGGGTTCTGTCCGAAGAAGGGGTGAATCTCGAGGACGTGATCATCGGCCATTGCGGCGACACCGGGGATATCGATTATCTGATGCGCCTCGCCGACCGGGGCTCGCTTCTCGGCATGGACCGCTTCGGTGTCGAATTCGCGATTACCATGGCAGAGCGTGTCGCCACTATCGCCGAAATGGTGAAGCGCGGCTATGCTGGCCGGATGGCGCTGTCGCACGATTGCTGCGCATGGTCGGACTTCTTCCCGCGCGTCGAGGATTATCACGCCGCCATGCCGCGGCACCACTATCTCCACATCCATGACGATGTGATTCCCGCCCTGCTCGAAGCAGGAGTAAGCGAGCGCGACCTGGACACGATGTTCATCGACAACCCGCGCCGCCACTTCGAAAACGCAGCAAAACATTTCGCGCAGCGCTGACCCGC
>JAITWR010000101.1 GCA_031285165.1 Novosphingobium sp. | reverse complement strand
TTTTTGGGGGGTTACTTTTTAAGTGGTTTTCCCGGGTGGGGGCGCCGCCATGCGCACCCCCGGCGCGACCGGTGTCTGGCCTGCCCTCGACACGAACGGGAATGGGTAATGCAAAACTGACAGGACAGAATTCCAGGCCAGGAAATAAGACGGACCCCGTTTGACCATGCACCATCCCGCCGGCCCGCGCGCTTTCGCTCTTCTGGCCTGTGGGGCCGCCAGCCTGATCGCCGCCCCGGCCATGGCCGCGCCGTCGCCGCCGGCCGTGGAGGCGGTGCGGGTGGCCGTCGTGCCGGCGGGCAGCCGGCAGGAAGCGGCCGTGCGCGCGGCTCTGGAGGCGATGCTCCGCCAGTCCCCGCCGCCGCGGACTCTGGCCGAGGTGGAAGCGCAATCGCAGCGGCTGACGGCGGCGCTGCGCGCCGGCGGCTTCCCGCTCGGCCAGGTGCTGATGACCGAGGCCGACTGGGCCGGCGCGCAGGCGGGCGGCGCGGCGGTGTTCACCGCCTTTCCCGGCCGGGTCGGCCGGATCGGCATAGAGAACCGATCGCGGGTGAAGGACGGCAGGCTGGAACGCCTGCTGACTCATGCGCTGTGCGGGCGATCGGCGCTGGCAGCGGACGACGCCTGCCTGTTCCGGGCAAAGCGCTTCGAACGCGCCACCCAGCTTTTGCAGGATCTGCCCGGCGCCGCACTGGCCGGCGCCCCGCGCTTCGGCCCCGGCGCCAATGCCGGCGAAGTGGAAGCGGTGTTCGCCCTGGCGCCGAAAGGCAAGCCCTGGGGCGTGGATGCGCGGGTGGACGATTACGGCCTGGCCGCGACCGGCCGCACCCGCTTCACCCTTGCCGCCCGGACCAACAACGTGTTCGGCATCGGCGACGACTATGCCGCCAGCGCGACCGTCACCACCACCGGCACCTGGACCGGCTCCCTGAGCGGCAGCGTGCCGATCCTGTCCGACGGCCTGCGGCTGGCCGCCAGCTTTTCCCGCCAGCAATATTCGGTAATCGCCGCCGGCACCAGCTTTGCCGGAATATCGAACACCGGATCGCTGGGCGTGACCTATCCTTTCGCGCGGGGACTGGATTTCAATATGTGGGGTGCGGCGGCCTATCTGCATAGCGATACCACGGTGGATTATCGCGATTTCAATTTTTCCACGCACGGCCGCATCGATGCGCTCAAGCTCTCGCTCACCGCCGACAACGGCGACCGGCCCCGGCAATTGCGCACGAGCCTGTGGAGCGGACAAGCCGCGCTCACCATCGGCCGCCAGAGCAACGACGACGCGCTGGACGCCGGCCCCCGCCGGGCGGGAACCTATGTCAAGGCCACGGCCGCCGCATTCGGCCGGCTGACTCTGGCGCAGGACGGCGATCTGTTCGTCACCGCCGGCCTTTCCGGCCAGTGGGCCAGCCGCAATCTCGATTCCAGCGAAAAGCTGGCCGTGGGCGGGCCTTACGCGGTGCGCGCCTACCGCGCCGACGAAGGGCTGGCCGATGCAGGCGCGGTGCTCAATCTCGGGCTGTACAAGCGCTTTGCGATCGCCCGCGGCCACCAGATCCAGATCGGCCCGGTCGCCGATTTCGCCGTGGCGCGGGTGAACGCCCGGCCATGGGCCAATTGGGAACAGGGCTATATCGGCATTCCCGGCGTGCGCAACACGCGCAAGCTGGGCGGCTATGGCGCGGAAGCGGCCTGGCTGACGCCCTGGGGCTTCACCCTTTCCGCCTCGGCAGCGAAGCCCTTCGGCTTTTCCGACGGATCGTGGGTCGATCCCGGCCGGCGCCCGGTCCAGGCGTGGCTGTCGCTCGGCTGGAGCCGCTGAATGGCCGAAACGCTCCTTGTCGAAGCCAGACATGGCCGGTTCTTCGTCCTGAAGAACGACAACCGGGTGTCGCTTTCCATGGCGGTCTATGGGGAATGGACCGAAAGCGAATTCGCATTGCTGCGCCAGGTGCTGCGGCCCGGCGACACGGTCGTCGATGTCGGCGCCAATCTCGGCTGCCTGACCGTGCCGCTGGCCGGCGCCGTCGGGCTGCAGGGCATGGTCGTCGCGCTGGAGCCGCAGCCCGAGATTTTCCGGCTGCTGGCCACCAATACCGTGATCAACGGGCTGGACAATGTCCGCCTGTTCCATGCCGCCGCCGGCGCCGCGCCGGGCACGCTGCCCGTCGCCGAACTGCGCTTCGACCAGCCGCGCAACTATGGCGCCCTGTCGATGGGCGATCTGGGCCGGGAAGCCGGCCGGGGGGATGGGGACCGGCGCGAGGTCGCGCTCGTGCGGCTGGACGATATCCTCGCCGGCCGCCCCGTCCGCCTGATCAAGATCGACGTGGAAGGCATGGAAAGCGACGTTCTCGCCGGCGCCGGCGAGACGATACGGCAGCACCGCCCGTTCCTGTTCATCGAGAATGAGATTCCCGGCGAAGCATCACAACGGCTGATCGCCCTGGTCCAGTCGCTCGGCTATCTCCTGTACTGGCAGATGGCGCCGCAATATGTTGCTGACAATTTCAAATCGGTGAAAGAAAACATCTTCGGATCGGACATATGCATAAATATGTTCTGCGTTCCCGAGGAACTGGGCGTGAACGTGAACGGCATGGTGCAGATAACGGGTGCCGATCAACACCCCAGAAACGCCCAGGGCCTGCCCGGCAATGCGTCATAACGGCCCGATCCGTATCGGTCTGGTGGAGGACGAGGCGGAAACCTGCCGGGCCATCGCCGACGCTATCGCCGCGGCCGGCGACATGGCGCTGGTCGCCACCGCCGCCAGCCGCGAGGAAGCGCTGCATTGCCTGGGCCGGTACGAAACCGATGTCCTGCTGGTCGATCTCGGCCTGCCCGACGGCAGCGGCCTCGACGTGATAGGCGCCGCCGCAGTGCGCTGGCCGGACTGTGCGATTCTGGTCAGCACCATTTTCGGCGATGAAGCCAGCATCCTGCGCGCGATCGAGGCCGGCGCCGCCGGCTATCTGCTCAAGGATATCGAGGCCGGCGAGCTGGTCGGCGAAATCCGCACGGCCCATGCCGGCGGCAGTTCGATCTCCCCCATGGTGGCGCGCCTGATCCTCGGGCGGGTCGGCTACAGCGAACCGCCCCGCACCGCGCCACCGCAGCCGGTCGACCTGTCATCGCGCGAGCTGGATGTCCTGAAGCTGATCGGCAAGGGCTTCATGACCAAGGAAGTCGCGCATATCCTCGGCATATCGGACCATACCGTGCTGACTTTCGTGCGGCGCATATACCGCAAGCTCGGCGTCAATTCGCGCATCGAAGCCGCCGCCATGGCCCGCCGGATGGGCCTTTTGCGCCGTGCCTGAGCGGCTGCCGCGCTGGCTGTCATGCCTGCTGGTGCTGCTCTGCCTGGCCGCGTGCAGCCGCGCCCCGGCTCCGGCCGCTGCCGCCGCGCCGCCGGGCTTCGCGCATATCGAGGCCGCGCGCTCCCCGGACTGGCACGACGAGCACCCGCCGGCAGCCGGCTGGGTCGCGGTGTCGCTGCCCGATCGCTGGCAGACACGCTGGCCCGGCTTTGCCGGCGTGGTCTGGTATCGCCTGCGCTGGACCCGGACGGACACCGCCCCCGCCCGCCCCCCGGCCCTGCTGGTGGAAAACCTGAGCCGGCTTGGCGAAGTCTCGCTCAACGGCAGCCTGCTGATGCGCCGGGCGCCGGATGCCGCACCGTCGCTTCAGGCCCATGGCGAGCCGCGCTACTGGCTGCTCGCCGCCCCCATGCTGCGGCAGGGCGGGAACACCCTGCTGGTGCGCGTGCCGGGCCTGGCCGCTTACGATGCGGGGCTGGACGCGGTGCGGATCGGCGATGCGGCGCGGTTGCAGGCCGGCTATGACCGGCTCCGCGCGGGCAAGACCCGCCAGCTCGTCCTGGCCATCATGCAGCTCATCGTCAGCAGCCTGTTCCTGGCGTTCTGGCTGATGCGCCGGCGGGAAACCGTCTATGGCTGGTACAGCCTGAATGCGTTCTGCTCGTTCGGCCTCAATCTGCTCTACAGCATCACCGACGGCCTCTGGTTCTCCGATGATATCCATCTATGGCACCGCGCCGGCATCCTGCTGTTCGCGCTGACCAACACGATCTTCGTGATTTTCATGCTGCGCCTGTGCGATCTGCGGCGGCCCCGCGCGGAAGCCGGGCTGTGGCTGATCCTGGCCGGCACTGCCGCCGCGGCCGGGCTGGTGCCGCCGCCGGCCCTGTTTTTCCTGCGGGCAGGGCTTTCCCTCTATCTCTTCGCCATCGTTTTCATCAGCATAGTCGTCCTGTTCCGGCATACCTGGCGCACCTGGGGCGAGCGCCGGATCGACCTCAGGATCCTGAGCCTGTTCTTCCTGCTTTCCCTGCTCGCCACGCTGCACGATCAGTTGACGCGGTCGGGCTGGGCCGATTTCGGCGTCTGGTACACCTGGGCCGAACTGCTCGGCGTGACGCTGATGCTGGCCTGGCGCTTTGCCGACAGCCTGCGCCGGATCGACCGCTTCAATATCGAGCTGACCGACCGGATCGCCGCGCGCGAGGCCGAGCTGACCGCAACCCACGTGCAACTGCGCCGGCTCGAACGCGACCATGCGCTCGATCAGGAACGCCGGCGGATCAGCCGGGAAATCCACGACGGCATGGGCTCCACCCTGGTCGGCGCGCTGCGCCGGATCGAGCACGGCACGATGGAGCGGGACGGCATCGTCCGGGTGCTGCGCGACTGCATCGACGATCTGAAGCTCTCGCTGGATTCCCTGTCCGTCGCCGATCCCGATCTGCTGTCGCTGCTGGCCACCCTGCGCTTCCGCCTGCTGCGCCGGTTGCAGGCGGCCGGCATCGTCATGCAATGGGATGTCGCCGACGTGCCGCCGCTGCCCTGGCTCGATGCGCAAGGCGCGCTGCATATCCTGCGTATCGTCCAGGAAGTGCTGGCCAATATCCTCGGCCATACCCCGGCCACCCGCATCGCTTTCGCCACTGCCAGCGACGCGCACAGCGTCACGGTCACGGTGCGCGACAACGGCGGCGGCGCTTTCACCCACCGGCCGGAAGAACCCGCCCCGCCCGGCCCCGGCCGCGGCCTGGCCAACATCGCCGCCCGCGCCGCCGCCCTCGGCGCGACATGCGCCTGGCAGGCCGCTCCCGAAGGCGGAATATTCACTCTCCACCTGCCCCGCGAGCGAGGGGCCGATGCAGGATAGTGTTCCTCGTGGAACATTATCCTGCCCCCGCTGCCCTATGCCGGCGGCAGGCCGAAGTTGGCGCGTTCGGCGTTGATGTAGGCGCGGCACACGTCCTGCATGCGGAAGACGTAGAGCGCGGTCGGGGCGGCTTCGGCGAAGCGGTCGTCGCGGTAGGCCATGGTGATGCGGTCGGCCAGGATGGCGGAGGTGGTCTTCTGTTCCACAAGGCAGCGCAGCCGGCCTTTCTTGGTCAGGGCCGTGGGCAGGCTGTCGTCGGTGAAGATGTAATTGATCGAATCGTTCAGCCCCTGGACATAGCCCACCCGCGCTTCCGGGGTCAGCGCCAGCCAGGCGGCGCGGTTGTTGATATAGCCGGCCCATGCGGCGCCGGGCGCGATCAGCGCCGCGATCAGCGCGGCCGACAGGACTGGTGCGATCCGGCGCATGTCAGACAGTCATCCCTTTTCTCCGTTCATGAATCACCCGTTCCCGTCACCCTCACCCTACACCGTCGCCCTACACCCTACACCCTCACCCCGCACTGTCACCCTACACCCTCACCCCGCACCGTCACCCCGCACCCTCACCCCGCACCGTCACCCTACACCCTCACCCTGCTTCGTCACCCTACATCGTCACCCTGAACTTGTTTCAGGGTCCATCGGGCAGTTTGCCCCTGTTGCCGCCGGGTTGGCGGAGGGATGGACCCTGAAACAAGTTCAGGGTGACGAAGCAGGAGGGCTCAGGGTGACGGTGCAGGAGGACTCAGGGTGACGGTGCAGGAGGACTCAGGGTTAC
>JAITWR010000057.1 GCA_031285165.1 Novosphingobium sp. | reverse complement strand
GCGGTGGTGGTTATGGCCTTCGACGAGACCGGCCAGGCGGATACGAAAGACCGCAAGGTCGCAATCTGCGAGCGCGCCTACAAGCTGCTCACCGGCATCGGCTTTCCGCCCGAGGACATCATTTTCGATCCCAATGTGTTCGCAGTGGCGACGGGTATCGAGGAGCACGACAATTACGGCGTCGACTTCATCGAGGCGGTGAAGGAAATCCGCCTGCGCTGCCCGCACGTCCATTTCTCGGGCGGCCTCTCCAACCTCTCGTTCTCGTTCCGCGGCAACGAGACGGTGCGCCGCGCGATGCATTCGGTTTTCCTCTACCACGCGATCCCCGCCGGGCTCGACATGGCGATCGTCAACGCCGGGCAGCTCGACATCTACGACCAGATCGACCCCGTGCTGCGCGAAGCCTGCGAGGACGTGATCCTCAACCGCCGGCAGGACGTGCCGGAAGGCGAGCAGACCGCCACCGAGCGGCTGATCGAACTGGCCGAGAGCTACAAGGGCAAAGGCGCCGATGGCTCCGGGGCGACCGGGAAGGAAACCGGGGAGTGGCGCGGCTGGGATGTTGCCCGCCGCATCGAGCACGCGCTGGTCAAGGGTATCGACAGCTACATCGTCGACGACACCGAAGAAGCCCGCCAGGAAATCGCCGCCCGCGCCGGCAAGCCGATCGAGGTGATCGAAGGCCCGCTGATGGACGGCATGAACACCGTCGGCGACCTGTTCGGCTCGGGCAAGATGTTCCTGCCGCAAGTGGTGAAAAGCGCGCGCGTGATGAAAAAAGCGGTCGCCTATCTGTTCCCTTTCATCGAGGCGGAGAAAATCGCAGGCGCCAGGGCCAAGGGCCGGATCATCATGGCCACCGTCAAGGGCGACGTTCACGATATCGGCAAGAACATCGTCGGCGTGGTCCTGCAATGCAACGGCTACGAGGTGATCGACCTCGGTGTCATGGTCCCCTGGGCGACAATCCTCCAGGCGGCGAACGAGAACGAGGCCGATATCATCGGCCTTTCCGGCCTGATCACCCCCTCACTGGACGAGATGGTCACCGTTGCCGAGGAAATGCAGCGCGCCGCAATGAACATTCCGCTGATGATCGGCGGCGCGACGACGAGCAAGGTGCATACCGCACTGCGTATCGATCCGGCCTACGCAGGTCCGGTGGTGCATGTGCTCGACGCCAGCCGCGCAGTGGGCGTCGCCTCCCAGCTCCTCTCGGAGACGCAGGCGAGCGGCTTCGTCACCGACACCGCGCGCGAATACGAACACATCCGCGATGTGCGCGCGGGCAAGGAAGGCTCGGTCCTGTTGAGCCTCGCCGATGCGCGCGACAACGCCTTCAAGGCGGACATGCGCGAAAAGGCGCCGCCGCCCGCGCAGCCCGGCCTGCACACGTTCGATGACTGGGATCTCGCCGACTTGCGCGCGACATTCGACTGGACGCCTTTCTTTCGCGCCTGGGAACTGGCCGGCACCTTCCCCGCGATCCTCGATGACGCAGTGGTGGGCGAAAGCGCGCGTTCGCTCTACGCCGACGCCAATGCCATGCTCGACCGGATCGTCGCGGAAAAATGGCTGACGGCGAAAGCGGTTTGCGGCTTCTGGCCTTGCGCGCGCGTCGGCGACGATGTCGTGCTTCACATCGAAGGCCCGCAGCCGGCGCTGCACCTGCCTTTCCTGCGCCAGCAGATCCGCAAGAGCCGGGACCGCGCCAACTTCTGTCTGGCCGATTTCATCGATCACGATGGCGACTGGATCGGCGGCTTCGCGGTCGGCATCCACGGCATCGAACCCCATCTCGAACGCTTCAGGGCCGGCCACGACGACTACAACGACATTCTGCTCAAAGCCCTGGCCGACCGTTTCGCCGAGGCTTTCGCCGAGCGGCTGCACCAGCATGTCCGCTCTACGCTCTGGGGTTATGCGCCGGGCGAGCAACTGACCAACGAGGCGCTGATCCGCGAGGAATACCGCGGCATCCGCCCCGCCCCCGGCTATCCGGCCTGCCCCGATCACAGCCTCAAGCCGATCCTGTTCGATCTGTTGCAGGCGCAGGACAAGGCGGGGCTGACACTGACCGAAAGCCATGCGATGCTGCCGACCGCGGCGGTTTCCGGCTTCTATTTCGCCCATCCCGAAAGCCAGTATTTCGGTGTGGCGCGAATCGGCCGGGACCAGTTGGAGGACTATGCGGCGCGGTGCGGGGTCGACATCGGGACGGCCGAACGTCGGCTGCGGCCCAATCTCGATTGATGCCGGCGATGGCCTGCCTCCCCACTCCGGGCAGGATTTGCTTTCAAAGCGACGATGCGCCGGCGTAGATCGTGTAGATCCGCGATTTGAAATACCAGCGGCCGTCCACGCGCCGGCAGTGATCGCGGTACTCGCCCTGAATGCGGTGCGCGGTGCCGTAGATCGTTGCGTCCATCACGCAGTTCGCCACAGCGGTGTCACCGTCCACCTCGACGATCAGATTGCGGATCAGCGGCACCGGATGCGGCTTGCCCTTGTTGGGGGCGAGGTGCTCGTTGATCTCGGAACGGCTCTTGTGGAGGCTGCGCACCGTATAGTCGGGCCGGTCGGGATGGCCGTCGCGGATCTCGAACGAACCGTCGGGCAGGAACAGTTGCGCCACGTTCTCCGGCTCGTCGCGACGGATGTAGCGCGCATAGCTGTGGATGAGGTCTGCAATTTCGAAACGCGCTTCGACATGGTCGATGCGCCGGGCCAGGTCCGTCATGAATCGTCTCCCTGTGGTGTGTCGGGAAGACAGCAGAACGCTCCGCGCCGGACAAGCCCGGCCCGCGACTTCTGGAGATTCAGTTGAACGCCCCGGCGGGTGAACGGGTGACGCGCATGTAGCTGCGCAGCCCGGCGTGGCGTTCTTCGTCGGGGCCCTGGATTTCGACCGCGAGCGCAATATGGGCGAAGCTCAGAGCCAGATTGAGCAGCCGCTGCTCGCTTTCGTCGAGCTGGTCGAGCGGCTTCTTGTCGAGCAGATCGAGCGCCGGCGCGACCAGATCCTTCGCCGCCTCGTGAAAGGCTGCGCGCTCTTCGCGCGAGGAATCCGAGCGCAACTGCGCACGGTTGGCGGTGCCGGCAACGGAGAAGCGCGCGACGAAAGGCTCAAGCGTCTCGAAGCCTGCGGGTAGCGATGTGGCCATAACGTGAATTACCTCGATCCCGATGTTTGCCCAAGTCTAGCCTGGCCGGGCGCACCTTACAACAGATGTGTCGAAATTACCCGGCGCTATTCCTCACGCGCCAATCCGTCGCGCCGCAATGTGCGCTGGTGTTCGGCGACGAATCTGGCGATGATTTCCTCAATCGCAGCATTCGGATTGATGCTGTTGCGATAGACGCGCGGGCCGATGATCGAGGCGGCGAGCATCATCACGCAATAGATCTCCGCATCGACCTCCTCGCCGGGGTTCGCATCGGTGAGGCCATGCCGGATGCCTGCGACCAGTGAATCCCAGCAGGAATAGGAATCGCGGATATCCGGGCCGGACACGAAGCCGTCGATCCACAGCTTGATCAGTTCGGGATTTTCGAGGACGAAGCGGCTGATGAGGCCCGTCCGCTCGGGCTGGCTCAGGTTGTAATCCATGCCCCGGGCAAGCTGTGCCGTCGCCCAGTTCGACACCGCGTGCATCAGCGCCTCGCGGCTTTCGAAATGATAATAGATGGTGGTGCGGTTGATCCCCATCTCGCGCGCCAGCGCAGTGATCGACAGCGCCTCGGCCCCCCGTTCCGAAATCAGCCGGACGGCGGTTTCGATCAGTTCCTGGTGGGTTTCGTCGAAGCCCTTGTTGCGGCGCGGCATGGTGCCGCGCGACAGATCCACGATCAGTGCTCCAGCCGATAATCGCAGGCCGCCTTGATCGCGGTCATGCGCCGCTCGACACCCGGCCAGATATCCTTGTGCGTGATGATATAGGGCGCGTCCTGCTCGATCGCCTCGGCGACCATCTCGCCGACATCCGCGGGGGTTACGTCCGAGGTCATCGTGAAATTGCTGTATTGCCGGATATCGCCACCGATCCGCTGGGTATTGGCGGCAAGGTTGGTCTGGACATAGCCGGGGAACAGCAGTGAAACGCCGACGCCCTGCGGCGCCAGCTCGGCGCGCAGTGCCTCGCCGATCGCGGTCACGCCGAACTTCGCCGCCGAATAGGCGCCGACACCGGTGACGGTAGTGACCAGTCCCGCTTGCGAGGATGTGCAGACGATGTGCCCCTTGCCGCGCCTGGCCATGTCGCCGGCAAAGGCCCAGATGCCGTTGTAAATGCCGGTGAGGTTGATCGCGATGATGCGGTCGAAGCTCTCCGGGTCCATCTCGGCGAAACCCTTGCCGTTGGGAGCGATGCCGGCGTTGCTGATGAGGATATCGACCGGCCCCAGTGCGGTTTCGGCTTCGGCCTTCGCACGCTGCCAGCCTTCGCGGTCGCGCGTGTCGAGCACGACCCCGCGGAAGCTGTTGCCGCGGCTTGCGACGACCTGGGCCAGCGCCTCGTCGTTGATGTCGGCGATAGTCACTGCGACACCGCGAGCGGCCAGCGCGTCGGCAATGCCGAGGCCGAGGCCGCTCGCCCCGCCGGTGACGAAGGCATGACGGGCTTCAGACAGATGCATGGGCTTGGTCCTTGCTGGAATGATTTCGAACCGGATGAATCATCCGGCGGCCTGGAAAGCGATACCGGGGCCGTTCGTGCCGCCGGTCACGCAGGCGTACGCGCCCGCATCGGGTTCATCCTCCGCTCTTTCAGGCAAGCGCTGCCGCACCGCCGTTGCCCCTGATCGTCTCCGCCGCGCGCAGGCCCGACCAGACGCAGTCGCCCAGGCTCAACCCGCTGACGTAGTAGTGCGAACAGATGCCGATCGCGTTGCGGCCTGCCGCGTAGAGGCCGGGCACTTTGCCGCCCTCGCTCGACAGCACCTCGCCGGTGTCTTCGTCAACGACGAGCCCGCCGACGGTGATCGCCGAAGTCGGCGAAAAGCGGGCGCCGAGGCCGATGTCGTTGGCGTAGAACGGCGCCTGGACGATCTTGCGCCGCAACTGCTCCGACTTGATCATCGCGTCGGGCCGGCCGGCATCGATGCTCGCGTTGTAGTCGGCGATGGTCTGCGCCAGGCGATCGGCTGGAACGCCGATCTTCCCGGCCAGTTCCTCGATCGTGTCCGCGCTCGTCGTATAGTCGCGCTCGATCGCGCGGTACTGCACTTTCTGGAAGAACATCTTCTTCGCCGTGTGCATTTCGTGGACGACATCGTTCCACAGCGGCGCATCCATGATCAGCCAGCCCTTGCCGCCCGCCCGCCCGAACAGCGCCTCGCCGGTGCGCGCGCCATAGAACTCCTCGTTGACCAGGCGATCGCCGTTGCCGTCGATGGACACGCTCCTGGTGAAGCTCGCGGGCGGATAGAGGAACTTCCAGGCCGAGATGCGTTCGAGCATATCGGTCTTCGCGCCCACCGTCATGCCCAGCTTGATGCCCGATCCGTCGTCGGCGATCGTGCCGAGCGGAGCGACGCCGAGGTATTCGGGCGCCAGCTTCTCCAGCATCACCCGGTTGTAGATGAAGCCGCCTGCGGACAGCACCACGGCCTTGCGCACGCGGATGCACATGGGTGCGGCCTTGCCCGCCTCGATCCCGATGATCCGCTCCTTGAGCTTGTCGACCCAGCCGAGCACACCCATCGCAAGGTTGTTGACAAGCTCCATATATTTCGCGTGCCGCCAGGCGGCGAAGCCGGGGGGCACGCGCAGCACCTCGATCCCGACGACCGCACCGGCCTTGTCGACGACCAGGCGAGTCGCCCGCGTCTGGCTGAAAAAGCGGACATTCGGCTGGCGCTTCATCGAGGCGATCAGCGGCGGCAGCAGGTAATGGCCCGAAAGCTTGGTCGGCTCTCCGCCTTTCGGGGGCCTGGCGCGATGGCCGCGCTGCACCGCGCTGGCACGCTCACGGCCGGGCACGGTCACTTCGTTGCCCGAGAAATAGATCGTGCCCTCGTTGGGGTACGAGGTTTTCTCCTCGGTCGCCGGGCCGCCGAAGCGGGCGCCGTATTTCTCGAGCCAGTCCTGGAAACCGCTGCTGGCCCTGGCGAAGCGCTGCACCGTATCGCCGCGCACGATGTTGCCCGTCTCGAACGTCAGGTAGTTCGCCATGTTCTCGGGCGTGTCCTGAAGCCCGGCCTCGCGCTGCGCCCTGGTGCCGCCGCCCATGTAAACGACGCCGCCCGACAGCCTGCTGGCGCCGCCGCCGGCGCCGCGGTCGATGGCGATGACATCAAGGCCGCGGTCCTCGGCCGTGCGCAGCGCCGCGCAGACGCCGGCCATGCCGATGCCGACGACGAGCACGTCGCAGGATGCGTCCCAGGACTCGGCTTCGGGATCGTCGACGACCCGTGCGGGCTCAACCCGGTTCGATGTCGGCGTCAGGTCATCGAGAAAGCTGTGGTCCGGCTGCATATCCTCTTTCCAGGCTCCATTCTGTATCATCCCCGCGACAGGGGAATCCATCTCGCGCTTTCGGGCAGGGGTGTCGAGCCCTTTTCCATCGGCCGATTCGCTGCCCCGGAGCATGTCCGACGACGATGCGGCCTTGCAATCCTTGTCGAATTGATAGCATGACGGCGGCCCTTGCAAGGGGAAATTCCAACATGACTGTCGAAGAAATCATTGCAGCCGCCAGCGCCCAGACCGGCCTCAGCGACATCGGCGATCCCGCCGTGCTCGAAGGTCTGCGGCGGCTGCTCGTCGCCTTTGCCGGTGAAGCGCGCTTCACCGAGCGCGGCCTGGCCATGGCGCACGCAGATCTCGTCACCTACATGGCGAACCGCATGCGCATCGAGGGCTGGCTCAAGGACCACCCCGAACTGCTCGCGGCGCCGGTCGAGAAACCGCTCTTCGTTTTCGGCCTGCCACGCACCGGCACCACGCTGGTCATCAACCTGCTCGCTGCCGATCCGGCGCGCCGCTCGTTCCTGCGCTGGGAAGCCTACGATCCGATCCCGCCGGCGCGGCCCGAAGAGCTTCACGCCGGCCCGCGCTTCGAAGCCATGCAGGCGAAATGCCTGATGGCGCTGGAGCATGTGCCGCATATCGCCGCGATTCATATGGAATACGCCGACAGTCCAACCGAATGTCAGTTCCTGATGACACCCAGCTTCACCGCCCAGGTCCACGAGGCGCTGGCCGACATACCGAGCTGGCGGCACTGGTTTCTGCACGAGGCCGACTACCGGCCGGCCTTCCGCTTCCACAAGCGCTGGCTGCAAGTTCTCCAGCATTATGCCAAGGGCCGCTGGACGCTGAAAAACCCGTGGCATCCGCTGTTTCTCGACGCGCTGACCGAGACCTATCCCGACGCGCAACTGGTGATGACCCATCGCGACCCGGCCGAAGTGGTGGGCTCGTGCTGTAGCCTGATCCGTTATTCCCGGCAGATCTACAGCGACGACGTCGACCTCAAGGGCATCGGCGAAAGCTTCATGGACACGTTCCGGATCATGATCGACCGCGCGGACGCCTTCAAGGCGAAGCACGGCGCGGACGCGATCCACGACGTGCAATATGCCGACACGCTGCGCGACCCGATCGGCACGGTGCGCCGCATCTACGAGCGCTTCGACGAGCCTTTCACACCCGAAGCGCAGGCGGCGATGCACGCCTACATGGCCGACAACAGGCAGGGCAAGCATGGCAAGCACAGCTACGACCTGGCAGAATACGGTCTCAGCAAGGACGCCGTGCATGAGCGCTTCAGGGATTACATCGAACGCTACGACATCCCCGTGAAGGCGTGATACCCCGAATTCGGCATTGCGGGGGCCGGAACGACGAGGCAATCCGGGGGCATTGCGTGCGACGCTCCGGGTTGCCGCGGACTTCCGCTCCCGGCAATGCCGATCGGGCCGGATCGAGCGGATCGAGAGGCTTGACGCAAACGGCCGGATAGCACCTACTGCCTGACGACATCGGGAGACGATACCATGACCATTGCCGCACGCTACGGCGAGCTGTTCCAGATGAGCTATATCACGCGCGATCTCGATGCGGCGATGGCACATGCCAGGGAAACGCTCGGCATCGAGGAATTCAGCACGACCGACGCCGAGGTCGAGGTGCTGTCGTTCGGCCGGATGCGGCCGCTGAAAATTCGCGCGGCGATGGCCAATATCGGCCGCAACCAGTTCGAGATCATCCAGCCGGTCTCCGGCGCGATCGAGATCTATACCGACGAGGTCGACCTTTCCGGCCACATCCTCAACTTCCACCACATCGCGATCGCGGTGCGCGGGCCTTTCGAAAACTGGCTGAAGCTGCTCGACGAAGTGCGCGCGAGCGGCGACGAGTTCGCTTTCCTCATGCCGCCCGAGCCGACGCCCGACGACAAAGTCTGCTTCTGCTACGTCGATACCAGGAAGCGCCTCGGCCACTACACCGAATTCCTCTGGGTGGACGAGGCGATCAAGCCGATCGCCGCCATGCCGGACCTGGACGCCTGACAGGGTAGCAATCGATGTACAAGGTGCTGCATTTCATCAAGCGCAAACCGCATATGACGCACGCACAGTTCAAGGAGCATTTCGAGCGCTCGCACGCGGCCATGGCGTTGAAGTTCTGCGGCCATCTCTTCAGCGAATACCGGCGCAATTACGTGAACATCGCCCACACCGGCGGCGATTCCCGCCAGGAGGGCAGCGGCTACGGCCCGCGCGAGTGGGACTGGGATCTGATCTCGGAATGGATACTGCCCGACGAGGAAGCGCTGAACGAGATCTACCGGATCATGCTGACACCGGGCATCGACGCATTGTTCCATGCCGACGAGGACCGCTTCATCGACCGCACGGCAACGGTGACGGTCGCCTGCGATGTCAGCGACACGGGCACGGCGTTCGCCCCCGGAGGCACCGTGTTCGACACACCGACCGGCGAGCCACACTGGGACTGAGCCAGAGCGCCCGGCCAGTCGGGACGCAAACATCGCCGGGTGCCGCCGACCGCCCCCTGGCGGCAGCCCCCGGCCAGCTTACCCTTCAACTGCCGTCATTGTTCACCGTGGTCAGGCCGGGCCGTTCGGCGCCCATGCCCGAAAAGCCGATGCAATAGCCGCCGTCGACCGGCAGGACCACGCCCGTCACATAGGCCGCCTCATCGCTGGCGAGGTAGAGCGCGGCATTGGCTATGTCCTTTGCCAGCCCCCAGCGGCCGAGCGGGATGCCGGCGAGCGTCGGGAAATCGGCCGGCGGCTCGGCGTGCTGCTGCGAAGCGCCGACGAGGCCGGTCCACATCGTGCCCGGCGCGATCGCATTCACACGGATGCCCTTGTCCGAATAGTCGAGCGCAGCCGCACGGGTCAACGCGTTCACCCCGGCCTTGGCCGAACCATAGACGCTGTGGTGCTTCCAGCCGACCACGCCCGAAGCCGAAGTGGTGTTGACGATCGAGCCGCCGCCCGACTTCAGCATCGAGATGACGCCATACTTCATGCCGAGCCACGCGCCCTTGATGTTGGTTGCGTGAACCTTGTCCCAGATCTCGCTGGTCTGCTCGTGCAGCGCCGCCATCGGCCCGCCGAAACCGGCATTGTTGCACAGGATGTCGAGCTTGCCGAATTCCTTCTCGGCGGTGGCGATCATGTTCTGCACGTCGCCCTCGTTCGAAACGTCGCAGTGGACGGGCACCGCGCGCACCGCATTGGCGCCTGCGGCTTGCGCGGCATTGATCGCGGCGGCGACATCGTTCTGCCTGCCGCTGATATCGGCAAGGACGACTTGCGCCCCTTCGGATGAAAAAAGCTCGGCCATGGCCCTGCCCATGCCCGAGCCGGCGCCGGTGATGACCGCGATCCTGTTTTCGAGACGCTTACCCATTCATCCAAACTCCCTTGTCGAAACTGCTGCGGGATCACTCCCCGCGGGGTTCGCCGCGCCCTGCTCAGGCGGTCGTGTCGATCGTCGGCCGAACCGAAATCTCCGAGATATGGGCGTTGCGCGGCAGCGACAGCATGAAAACGATCGTCCGGCCGATCTCCTCGGGCTTGACCGCGCCTTCCTTGGCAACGTGCGCCTGGATCGTCTGGCGCCATGCCGGGTTGCTGATATTGTCGCCGACCTCGGTGGAAGTCGCCCCCGGCATCAGAATCGAAACGCGGATGTTCCTGCCGCCCAGTTCCTGACGCATCGCGTCGGTCATCGAATTGGCCGCGTGCTTGCTGGCCGAATAGGCGCTGGTCTGCGGCCCGCCCTTGCGGCCGGCGAGCGAGGTGATGTTAACGATGTCGCCGATGCCCTGCTTCAGCATGTGCGGCACGGCGGCGGCGCAGCAATAAAGCGTGGCGAAGACGTTGATATCGAACACCCCGCGATATTCGGCAAGGTCCGCGCCCTCGATCCCGCCCGCCTGCATGACGCCGGCCGAGTTGATCAGGATATCGATCCGGCCGAAAGCGGCGACGGTGTCCTCCACCGCCCTGATCGCCTCGGCCTCGACAGTCATGTCGCCGGGCAGCGCCAGCGCCTTGCCGCCCACGGCCCCGATCCCGGCGACGAGGCCGGCCAGGCGATCGGCGCGGCGGGCCGACAGGGCAACCGTCGCGCCGGCCCTGGCCAGCTCGAGCGCGGTCGCCGCGCCGATTCCCGAGGATGCGCCGGTGACGAGCGCGACTTTTCCGGCCAGTGGTTTTAACTCGG
>JAITWR010000136.1 GCA_031285165.1 Novosphingobium sp. | reverse complement strand
CGAATTCTTCTATGGCAACACCTGGAAGCCGCGTCTTGCGATCGGCTTCGGCGTGAACTGGAATTCGCCGTTCGGCCCGTTCCGCATCGACATTTCCAAAGTCCTCCTGAAACGGGAGGGGGATGATACCAAGACTTTCAGCTTCAACGTAGGAACCCAATTCTGATGAAAATGCTTCTCCAATCCGTCGCCGCCGCCGGCCTGATGCTCGCCGCCGCGCAGCCCGTCATTGCCCAGGCCCAGGCCGTCGCCCCGCAGGTTGCCGGCCTTGCCGTCGCCGATCTCGACGGTGTGGTCGCCGGCAGCAATGCCTTCCGCACCGCGCAGCAGCAGCGCCAGACGACCTATAAGGCGCAGTACGATCAGGCCCAGACGCGCAGCCAGCAGATCAACGCGCAGCTTCAGCCGCTGGTCGAAAAGTTCAACCGCGATCGCGCGGCGCCGGGCGCCAACCAGACGGCGCTGCAACAGCAGGCCGCGCAGATCCAGCAGATCCAGAATTCCGGCCAGCAGGAACTGCGCCAGATTCTTCAGCCGGTCGCGATGTCCGAAGCCTATGTGCAGGAACAGATCGCCGAGAAGCTGGACCAGGCGGTGAAGAACGCCATGGGCAAGAACAAGGTTTCGCTGCTGCTCTCGCCGCAGGCGGTGCTGGCGATGAACAACAATGCCTATAATCTCAACCAGGCGATTCTGACCGAGCTGAACACGCTGATCCCTTCGGCAACTCTCGTGCCGCCCGCCGGCTGGGAGCCGCGCGAAGTGCGTGAGGCGCGCGCCCAGCAGCAGGGCCAGGCTCCGGTCGCCCCGCCGTCGAAGCCGGCCGGTTCGCAGCCCTCGGGCCGCTGATACGGCAGGGCGCGGCAGGAATGGGCGAGACGCAGGAAAGCGGTGCGGCGCCGGTCGTTTCGGGTGTCACCTACGACATCCGAAAGGTACTGGCGGCGCTGCCGCACCGCTATCCGCTGCTGCTGGTCGACAAAGTCCTCTCGCTGGAAATCGGCGAGGAGATCAGGGCGGTCAAGGCGGTCAGTTTCAACGAGCAGTTCTTCCAGGGGCATTTCCCGGGCCGGCCGATCATGCCCGGCGTCCTCCAGATCGAGGCGCTGGCGCAGGCGGCCGGGATTCTGGCGATCGAGACGCTGGAACTCGCCGGTTCGGGCAAGCTCGTCTATTTCATGGGGATAGAGCAGGCCAAGTTCCGCACTCCGGTCGAGCCCGGCTGCCTGCTGGAGCTTAACGCGGGTTTTCTCCAGAAGCGTGCGCGGGTGTGCAAGTTCTGGGGCAATGCCTCGGTCGAGGGCAAGGTGACTTGCGAGGTGCAGTTCACCGCCATGATCGCCGATCCGCCGGCGGAGTGACGGCTTTTTCCCCTCCCGCTTGCGGGGAGGGGGGCGACGCGGCTCCGCCCCCGCAAGCGGGAGGGGAGTTGATATTGCCATGACTTGCCGCTATGCGCGCCGCTTCATTCAGGCCGGTCGGAACCGGCCGGACAGCGAAAGTGAATGCGATGAAGGCCGATATCCATCCCGATTATCACATGATCAAGGTGCAGATGACTGACGGCACCGTCTTCGAAACGCGCTCTACCTGGGGCAAGGAAGGCGATACGCTGGTGCTTGAGATCGACCCGACCTCGCACCCGGCCTGGACTGGCGGCAAGGCGCAGCTTCAGGACGGCGGCCGTGTTGCCCAGTTCAAGAAGCGCTTCGGCGGCCTTACGCTCAAGAAGGACTGAGCGGGCTTTCATCGCGGAAAAAATTGCAGGGGCGGTCTTTTGCGGCCGCCCTTTTGCATGTCGCGGCTGCATTCTGCCCGGCCCCGAAACCGCCGGATGAAGAAAATCGTGCCCGGTAATAGCGCGTGCAGTTTTCGCTTCCCAATTCCGGTCGCCTGTGCAACAGCCCGCTCCCGCGCCGATCCCTGCTTGCGGGCGGGCAAGGCGCGGCTTTATGGCGCCGCTTGCGCAGCGTGCGACTATGGCGATCGTAGCTCAGTTGGTTAGAGCGCCGGTTTGTGGTACCGGAGGTCGTGGGTTCGAACCCCATCGATCGCCCCAGTCTTGTTCGATGCCGGTTTTTCGATGCCAGTTTTTCGATAGACGCCGGCCCGGACTCCGCTCTTGCCCGCAACGCCCACCCCTGCCAAAAGCGCGCCGATCATGCATGGCTTCGCCAATCCTGCCCGCTTCGTGCGCCTGGCGCGCTGGCTGATGCCGCTGCTGCTTGTTTCCGGCATCGTCATCGCGGCCGCAGCGCTTGCCTGGGGCCTGTTCGTCGCGCCCGCCGATGGTTTGCAGGGCGAGACGGTGCGTATCCTCTACATCCATGTGCCTGCGGCCTGGCTTGGCATGGGCGGCTGGATGGCGATTGCTGTCGCCAGCCTGGTCGAACTGGTCTGGCGCCACCCGCTTGCCGGTATCGCGGCGCGCGCTGCGGCGGTGCCGGGGGCTGTCTATACCGTGTTCTGCCTGATCACCGGCTCGCTGTGGGGACGGCCCGCCTGGGGTGCCTGGTGGGTATGGGACGGACGGCTGACCAGCATGCTGGTGCTGCTGTTCCTCTATTTCGGTTATCTCGCCCTGGCCGATGCGTCGAGCGAGGCGCAGGGGGGATCGCGCCTGGCCGCCATTTTCGGCCTGGTCGGTGCGATCAACATTCCGGTCATCCACTATTCGGTGCTGTGGTGGAACAGCCTGCACCAGCCGCCGAGCATTAGCCTTGGCAGGTCGGCGATGGCGCCGGATTTCCTGTGGCCGCTGCTGGCCGCGACGATCGGCTTCTCGCTGATTTTCGGCGGGGTGGTGCTTGCCCGGATGCGCGCGATCCTGGCCGATGTCCAGGCCGAGGCGCGCTTGCGCCGCAAGGCCCGGAACGGTGCCGGGGCGGGGGCGTGGTCCGATGCGTGAGGTGCTCGACCCCTGGATGTTCGTCTATGCGGCCTATGCCATCGGTATCGGCGGCACCGCGATCATGGTCGCCTGGAGCCTGATGGCGATGCGCGGCGCCGAACGCCGGCGCGAACGGAGCCGCGAGGGGTGAGCGCCGTGCAGACGCAGGCTGCCGGGCCGCAGGGACTCAAGGCGAAGCACCAGCGCCTCGTGCTGGTCGTCATCGCGCTTGCCGCGCTGATCGGCGCGGCGCTGCTGGCGATCTGGGGGCTGCGTGCCCAGGCGTCCTATTTCTACGTGCCCGGCGAGATCCTTGCCGTCCGACCCGCCCCGGATCGTGGCGTGCGCCTTGGCGGCATGGTCGAGAAAGGCTCGCTCAGGACCGAGCCCGACGGCGTGACCATCGGCTTCGTCGTCGGCGACGGCAAGGCGCGCGTGCCGGTGCGTTTCAAGGGTATCGTTCCCTCGCTTTTCACCGAAGGTTCGGGCGTGGTCGCCGAAGGCAGGCTGGGGAAAGACGGCATATTCGTTGCCGACAACCTGCTCGCCAAGCACGATGAGCGCTATGTCCCGCGCGAAATGAAGGACATGACGGCCGCGCAGGCCAAACAGGTGGTGGCCGAAACGCAATGATCGCCGAATTCGGTCTTGCCGCATTATGGCTCGCGGCCGCGCTGGCCGCCTTGCAGTTTCTTGCCGGCTCGCTCGGCTTTACTGTCCGGGGGGGCGCGCTGGGCAGCGTCGTCCGCCCGGCGGCGATGGTGCAGGGGGTGCTGGCACTCACCGCTTTCGCCGCGCTGATCGTGCTGTTCTGCCGCACCGACCTTTCGGTCAAGCTGGTGGCGATGAATTCGCATTCGGCCAAGCCTTTCATCTACAAGCTGGCCGGAACCTGGGGCAACCACGAGGGTTCGATGCTGCTCTGGGTGACGGTGATGGGCCTTGCCGGCGCTTTCGTCGCGGCCGTGGAGCGGCGCCTGCCCGAGCCGACCATGCTGGCGACGCTGGCCGGACAGGCTTTTGTCAGCCTCGGTTTCTATGCCTTCCTGCTGTTTTCCTCGAACCCGTTCGAACGGCTCGACCCGGTGCCGGCCGAAGGGCAGGGGCTCAACCCGTTGTTGCAGGACATCGGCCTCGCCTTCCACCCGCCGACGCTCTACCTCGGCTATGTCGGGCTCTCGATCGCTTTCAGCTTCGCCATCGGCGCGCTGATCACGCGCGAGGTCGGCCCGGCTTTCGCTCGTGCCATGCGCCCCTGGGTGCTCGGCGCCTGGATATTCCTGACGATCGGCATCACCGCCGGCTCGTATTGGGCTTACTATGAACTGGGCTGGGGCGGCTGGTGGTTCTGGGATCCGGTCGAAAACGCATCGCTGATGCCCTGGCTCGCCGCGACGGCGCTGCTGCATTCGGCAAGCGTGCTGGCCGCGCGCAATGCGCTGCGCGTCTGGACGGTGATGCTGGGCGTGGTCGCCTTTTCGATGTCGATGGTGGGCACGTTTCTGGTGCGTTCGGGCATCCTCACCAGCGTCCATGCCTTCGCCGTCGATCCCGAGCGCGGCACGTTCATCCTTGCGCTGCTGGCGATCAACATCGGCGGCGCGCTGACCCTGTTCGCCCTGCGCGCGGCGAGTGTGACCGAGGGCGAGCGCTTCGCCGTCGTCAGTCGCGAGGGTGCGCTGGTGTTCAACAACGTCATGCTCTCGGCGATTCTCGGCATCGTGCTGTTCGGCACGCTCTATCCGCTGCTGGCCGAAGCGCTGGGTGCGAAAGTATCGGTCGGGCCACCCTATTTCAATCCGATGAGCGCGCTGTTCGCTGTGCCGATGCTGCTGGTGATGGCGGTCGGGCCGCTGCTGCGCTGGCGGCGCGATTCGTTCGCGCGCATCCGCGCCAGCCTGGCGATACCGGCGGCGCTGACCATGCTGGCGGCGATCGGCCTGGCGATCCGGGTACAGATCGGGGTTCTGCCTTTCCTCGGCCTGGCATTGGCAATCGGCCTCGCGGTCGCCAGCCTGCTGCCGCTCAAGGGCTGCGATTTTCGGCGCACGCCGCTGCCGGTCTGGGGCATGGTCATCGCCCATCTCGGCATTGCCGTCGCGCTGTTCGGCATGGCCAGCGAGAGCGCCTTCACCGTCGAGAAGCTGGTTGCCGCCCGCGTCGGAGAAACCACTCCGGTCGGCCCCTGGAATGTCAAGCTCGTGGGCATCGAGCCGGTAGCGGGGCCTAACTGGACGGCGCTCGAGGGGGAAATGCACGCATCCTATCGCGGCGGCGCTCCGGCCACTATCCACCCGCAGGCCCGGTTCTTCTGGGCGCCGCCGCAGCAGACCAGCGAATCCGCGTTGCTCACCCGCTGGAACGGCCAGCTCTACGTGGTGCTGGGCGAGGAAACCGGCGATGGCCGCTGGCAGTTGCGGCTGTGGTGGAAGCCTTTCGCGCCGCTGATCTGGCTCGGCGGCCTCCTTATCGGTCTGGGCGGTGTTCTGGCATTGCTCGGCCGCGTCGCCAGTGACTTGCGCCGCATCGTCGCGCGCGGGAAAATCGCCTATCGCCGGCAGAGGCAGGGCCGATGAATGACGCGCCCAGGATCCGCAGCTGGATGCTGTGGCTGCCGTTGGCGGCGTTTGCCGGCTTCGTCGTGCTGGTCATGGTCGGCCTGCTGCGGCCTGCCGACCGCGAAGTCGCCAGCGCGATGATCGGCAAGCCGCTGCCGCCATTCGATCTGCGCCCGGCGATTCCCGAGCGGCCGGGCCTGTCGCGCAAGGATTTCGCGGGTGGCAAGCCGCGCCTGCTCAATATCTTCGCGAGCTGGTGCATTCCCTGCGCGGTCGAATCGTCGCAGCTCGATGCGCTTGCGAAACAGGGCGTCGAGATCGACGGCATCGCCATCCGTGACCGCCGGGAGGATGTCGCCGCCTTCCTCGCGCGCAACGGCAATCCCTTTGCCCGCATCGGCGCCGATGATGTCAGCGCTGTCCAGATGGCGATCGGCTCGTCGGGTGTGCCGGAGACATTCGTGATCGATGGCCGGGGCGTGATCCGCTACCAGCACATCGGCGAGATCAGGGCCGGCCAGGTGCCGCTGATCCTGCGGAAGCTGAAGGAGGCGGAACAGTGAAGCGGCTGCTGCTTCTCGTGATGCTCATGCTGGCGGCGCCCATCGCCGCGCAGGACACGATGCCGCCGGCGCCCTATGCCTATCGCCAGCTCGACGATCCGGCGAAGGAGGCCAGGGCGCAGGCGCTGATGGAAACGCTGCGCTGCCTCAGGTGCCAGAGCCAGTCGATTGCCGATTCGGATGCGCCGATGGCGGGCGACATGCGCAGCCAGGTGCGCGAGCGCATCGCCGCCGGTGAAGACCCGGAAGCGATTCGCGCCTGGCTGGTCGAGCGCTATGGCGACTATGTCAGCTATGCACCGCGCGTGACCGCACTCACCTGGCCGCTTTTCGCTCTGCCGGTCGTCCTGCTGCTGCTGGCGGCAGTCTTGCTGCGGCGCCGATTCGGCGGGGCAGAAGCCGGGGAGAACGGTGCATGAGCTGGGTCTGGGCCTTGCTGCTGGCGGCGGCCACGCTCGGCCTCGTGCTGCTGCTCATGCGCATGATGCACGGGACCGGAGCCGATTCGCCCCGTGCCGGCTGGGAAGCGATTGCCGCGGCGCTGCTGTTCGGCCTCGCCGGCTATGGCCTGCAAGGCAGCCCCGGCCTGCACGGCGCGCCGAAGGAAGCGGCCGAGACGATCGCGGGCGATCCCGCCGCGCTGGTCGCCGCACGCAAGTCGCTCGACGGCAGGGACAAGCCGCTCGACAACAATTGGGTGGTGATCGCCGACGCGCTGGCCCGGCACGGTCAATATGCCGATGCTGCGGGAGTGCTGCTCGGCGCGGTCGACAAAAACCCCGGAAACGCAGACGCCTGGCTGGCGCTGGCCAACGCGCTCGTTGGCCATGCCGAGGGGAGGCTCTCGCCCGCGGCGCTGTATGCCTATCGCCATGCCGCCGAAGCCGCGCCTTCGCACCCCGGCCCGCCATTCTTCCTCGGCCTCGCGCTTGCCCGGTCCGGCCGCCTGGCCGAAGCGCGCAATCTCTGGGCCGACCTGCTCCAGCGCACACCGCCCGATGCCCCCTGGCGTTCCGACCTGCAAGAGCAGCTTTCCCGGCTCGATGCGCTCATCGCCCGGCAGCAGCAGGCGCAAGGCCAGCCACGGCCCAGCCGGGAAACGGCAAGGTAATCCTGCCCGCAACGGGGCACAGCCATGAGCGAAGCGATGCGGGATGACGACCGGCCGCCCCCTCGGTGCAGGCGAGGGGAGCGGGATGCGGATAGAGTCCGTCCTGCCCGTTTTGCAACGCCCGTTCCCGTTCGTGTCGAGCGCAGTCGAGACGTAAGCGCTTTGCCATCCCCCTTGCTGACGGCGCCGGGTAGATGATGCAAACCCACACTCTGTCGGAATTGGTGGAGATGTGGCGTGGTTGCGGAAGAAGACGTCAAAACGGACGTCCAATTAGCCGTCTTGAGCGGTGGCGGGACCGTGAGCCGATTGGAGGTGATCGAAGGTCCCACCGGCCGTCGACAGTGGTCCGAGGAAGAGAAGGCCCGAATTGTCGCGGAGAGTTTGATGCCGGGAGCGCGGGTCACCCATGTAGCGCGCGCGCATGGCGTAAGCCGCTGGCAAATTTACGATTGGCGTGCCCAGTTTGTCCGCGCGGGCAAGTTGACGCTGCCGGAACCCTCGATTCCGGATTGCGGCTTTGCCACTGTGGTGGTTGAGGAACTGCCGAGTGAAGGCGTCGGCGCCGACATCGAACTTGTCGTGGGCGATGTGGTGGTCCGCGCTACGCCCGGTGCGGACGACGGGCATCTGCTGCGGGTCCTGCGTGTTGCGAGGGCAGCTGCGTCACAATGATCTCCGCCGAGACGCACCAGAAGATCTATGTCGCGACCCGTCCGGTGGACTTTCGCAAAGCGCATGACGGGCTTGCTGCGGCCGTCAAGGAAATCGTCGGTCAGAACCCGTTCAACGGCGCGATCTTCATTTTTCGGTCAAAACGAGCTGACAGGATCAAGATCCTCGCTTGGGATGGCACCGGCCTGACGCTGATACACAAACGTCTGGAAGGCCGGAGGGCGAAATTTGTGTGGCCACAGGTTCGTGACGGGGTCATTCGCCTGTCGCCGGCTCAGTTCTCGGCGCTCTTCGAAGGGCTCGATTGGCGCCTGGTGCGCCCTGAGCGAGTGCGCAGGCCGCAGCTTGTCGGATAGGTGCGAAAAGCTGATCGGGAATGTCCGTTTTTGCTGGCGCAAATAGGCATTATCTGATTGAATCAGCGTGTGAATATTGCACTTCTTCGTGAGGAAAACGAGCGTCTGAAGGCGCGGCTTCTCGAGGCCGAAACCGCGCTCGCGCAATCCGAGGAAGCACGCCAAAGACTGGAGGCGCTGGTCCACCAGTTCAACCACGAAAAGTTCGGAGCGAAGTCCGAGAAGCTGGACCCTGACCAGTTCAACCTGGCACTGGAGGACGTATCGATCGCGCAGGGCATGCTCGATGCCGCGCAGGAAAAGGCCGACCAGGTCATCAACGGCAAACGAGACGCCAAACCCGGCCCGCGTCGCAATCGCGGCCATCTTCCGGTACACCTGGAACGGGTGGAGCAGGTCATCGAGCCCGAGAGTACGCTCTGTCCATGCGGCTGCGGAGAAATGGCGCAAATCGGCGAGGACACAAGCGAGCGTCTGGACGTGGTTCCCGCACAACTCCGTGTCGTGGTGACGCGTCGCCCGAAATATGCATGCCGGCGTTGCTCGGCCGCAGTCGTGCAGGCCCGTGCCCCCGAACATGTAGTGCCCGGCGGCCTGCCGACGGAAAGGCTGATCGCACAGGTCATCGTCGCCAAGTTCGGCGATCACCTTCCGTTCTACCGTCAAGCCGATATTTATGCCCGCCAGGGTATCCGACTGGACCGGGCGACACTGGGTAACTGGGCTGGCCGAGCCTGCTTCCATCTGAAGCCGATCGCCGAGCATATGCGCGAACACCTTGCCGGTGCCGACCGACTCTTCATGGATGAGACCACGGCTCCCGTGCTCGACCCCGGAGGCGGTAAAGTGCGGAAGGGCTTCTTCTGGGCGATCGCCAACGACGACCGGGGCTACTCCGGCAGCGGGCCGCCAATCGTACTGTTCCACTATGCACCGGGGCGTGGCGGTGAATATGCCGAACGCTTCCTGCAGGGCTTCCGCGGGCGATTCCTGCAAGTGGATGGCTGGGGTGGCTATGACCGGCTTGAGCGCCTTCAGCGTCCGGAAGGGCCGTGGTCGCTGGTGTTCTGCTGGAGCCACCTGCGTCGCCGGTTCGTGCAGGAATGGCGCAACAACAAGTCGCCGATCGCCGCCGAGGCCATCCGCCAGATCGCCACGCTTTACGGCGTGGAGAAAGACGTGCGCGGCTTGCCACCGGAGGGCAGGCTCGCAGCCCGCAAGGAACGCTCCGCACCGATCGTCGCCGCCTTGAAGCCGTGGCTGGAAAAGCAGTTGTCGATGATCTCGTCCGGCTCCAAGCTTGCCGAATATATCCGCTACGGCCTGTCGCACTGGAGCGGCCTTACCCGCTTCCTCGACGATGGTCGTCTCGAGTTGGACACCAACCCGGTCGAAAACGCCATCAGACCGGTATGTCTGACAAGAAAAAATGCCCTCTTCGCAGGCCACG
>JAITWR010000127.1 GCA_031285165.1 Novosphingobium sp. | reverse complement strand
GCTTTGATTGGTGATTCTATGGGCTTTCCGAAGAGGAGAGCGGGACGTGGCGCATCGTTTGATAGGTCAGGCGCAGTTCGGTTTTGCAGGTCACACGCGGCCTGCATCATTGCTCGACGAGATCGGCAAGTTAATCGATTGGCGTCCGGTAGCGGTGCTTCTCGACCCGCTCGATTCGGCCAGCAGGGGCGAGCCCGCCTGGCCGCCGCTGGCCATGTTCAAGGCGCTGCTGCTGTCGATCTGGTATGATCTGTCGGACGTGAAGCTGGCCGAGGCGCTCGATGACCGAGGGTCCTTCCGCCGGTGCTGCGGCTTCTCTGACAATGAGGCGACGCCGGAACGCACAGCCTTTGTTCGCTACCGCAGGGCGCTCGTCGCGCACGGCCTCGATGCCGTGCTGTTCGATGCGGTGAGGGCGCAGCTCAAGGTCAGAGCGGTCACGGTCAAGGTCGGTACGCTGGTCGATGCGACGATCATCGCCTCCGCCAGCGAAGACGATGCCGGGGGCCGGTGGGTCAAGCACAAGGGCAAGGCCGCGGTGCACGGCTTCAAAGCGCATGTCGGTGCCGATGCGACCACGGCTCTGTTCGAGAAAATCGCGATCACGCCGGCCAACGTCAACGACGGGCGCGCGGGACCGGACGCCTTGCCCGATGATCCCGGCGAGGTGTTCGCCGACAGCGCCTATCGGGGAAATCACTTCGGCGACGCGGTTCGGGCCAAGGGAGGGACGCTGCGCATCGTCGCCACCGGGATGTGGGGCCGGGCCGAGGCCGGGACGCTCGCTCGCCTTGATGCCTGGAACCAGCCGATCCACCGCATCCGCGGCCGCATCGAGAAAATCTTCGGCACGTGGAAACGCTGTTACGGTCTGCGCCGGATGCGATGGCGCGGCCTCGCCAATGCCTCCGTCCAGGTTCACCTCACCGCCATCGCCTGCAACCTCAAACGCACCCTCTCGATCGTCACAGCAGCGGCATGATGGCAGCCTGAGAGCGGGCCGCGCGAAATTACTCACCAGCCAGCCTGAACCGATGCCAATAATCCCTTAAATCAAGACTATATACCCATCCGCGCACAGGTCTCCTCTATTCGCCTTCGTTCAGGCCGAGAAGCTTCTCGTACTTGTCGTGAAAGCCCCGGATCACCGATTCCTGGTAGGCGGAATAGATGACGTAGGGGGGCTCCTTGAATTTCAGGCCTGCGTGGGTCTGGGGCACGTTGCCGCAGTCCTGATCGAAGATGCGGGCCAGCGTGCCGAGTTCCTCGGCGGTTACCCAGGGATCGTCCGGCTCAAGCATTCGCAGCCTGGCCGGCGGCGGCTTCGGTTTGCCTTCCGGCCAGGGCGCCAGCAGCATGGCTTCCATCAGGCATTCGTCGGGATCGTTGCCGATCGGGCGGAAGCGATAGACGATCCGCGCCCAGCCGCCCCACGGGCTGAAGTTGGGAAAGAGATTGTTGAAGCTCTGCTCGACCAGTTCGGCGTCGGAATACTGCGCGACTTCATCGCCGATCAGGCCCTTGAGGTATTCGCGGTTGAAATCCGCCATCTGCTGATAGATTTCGAGAACCTTTTCCTTCGCCACCATGATGCCGCGGTGGGGGCTGGAACCGCCCGCGGCCGCGTGGCCCAGCCGGCTCCAGTTGCCGAACACGTCGTAGCGGGTATCGGCGAGGTCGCCGCCGAACAGCATCAGTTGCGGGTGAGTGGTGATGATGTGATAGGCCTCCAGAAAGGCCTCCATGATCAGCTTCCAGTTGGCCTTGATGACCTTGCCCACGTGTGCCTGCTTGTAGCGCGTTTCGAGGCGGAACTTGCGGTAGTGATCGAGCATTTCCGGGCCGGCGTATTCCTCGAAGGAAACCGCATCGGGATCGGGGTTGATGAAGACGAAGCCGCCCCACAGTGCGACCCCGGCCTGGTGCAGCCGGCTGACTTCCTCGCGGATGCCGGGAAAGTCCCACTCTGCGGTCAGATCCTTGAGGTTCCCCGCGATGTCCCAGCTCCAGCCGTGGTACGGGCACCGGAAAGTCGTGGCCCGCTCTCCGTCGTGATCGCAGAGCTTCCGGCCGCGGTGGAGGCAGGCGTTCACATGGGCCTTGACTTCGGCCTCGCCGGTGCGGACCACGATGTATTCGAGGTTGGCGACCTTATAGACCAGATAGTCGCCCACTTCGGGAATGTCGTCGAGCCGGCAGGCCATCTGCCAGACTTTCTTCCACAGCCGCTCCACCTCGAGGTCGTGGTACTTCTGTTCGAAGAACCGCGCGACGTTCACTTTCTTCGGCCCGCCGGGATAGGGCGCGCTCTTGCGATAGACTTCCGGGAGAAGCTCCGGGCTGCGGTCGTTGTCGAGGAAGAACTCCTGCGGCAAAAACGAGGCCGAGCGGGCGCCTTCGGCGGTCTGCTTGCCGGGATCGCCGGCGTAGGGCGCGATGATGAGCTGCGGCTGCCCGCCGTCCTTGCTCGCGCCGCCGCGGCTTGGCGGCAGGCTGGTCTGAATCCCGGTCGACGGATCGACGACGGGGAGGAAGTTCCAGATGATGTCCTTCTCGGCCGGCAGCGTCGGTCCGCCGATGAAACGCAGGAAATGCAGGTCGGCCTGGGTGAGATCGCCTTCGACGAAAGCGCCGTCCCACGTGAAGAGACCCGATTTGCCCTTTTCCTTGTCCTCGACCCGAACCAGCCCTCCTTCGATCTCCTGATAGACGGCACCGCTGATCGGATGGGGCAGGCAACGCATGAAACGTCCTTTCGCTTCGCGCCGGAACGCGGCCGGAACGAAAAAATCATTCCCGCCAGGATATCGCGCCGTGGGCTATCGACTTTGATCGGAGTCAAAGCTAACAGGATTTTCGACAGATATGTCGAAAAAGTATTCGACGGAGCCTCAGCCGCAATGAACCTGCATAAACCAGTCTATGAAGCCCCCGACGATCAGGTCGCCTGGCTGGGGACCGATCCCATTCCCGCCAGGGCCTATTACGATCCGGCCTGGTACGAGCGGGAGCGCAAGGCGATCTTCATGCGGACCTGGATCGAGATCGGCCACGTCTGCGAATTGCCCGAGCCGGGGACGTGGATCCGCCGGGAACTGGAATTCGCCGAGGCATCGCTGCTCATCGTCCGCGGCAAGGACGGCGAGATTCGCGCGTTCCACAATGCCTGCACCCATCGCGGCACGCAACTGGTGGAAGAGGAAAGCGGGCGCGGCACGAACTTCCTCTGCCCTTATCATATGTGGAACTTCGCGGACGACGGGCGGCTCGTCGCCGCTCCCGATTTCGAGCGTTTCGCGCTGACCAAGGCCGAATGCGCGCTGCCCAGGGTGGCGGTCGATGTCTGCGCAGGGCTGATCTTCGTCAATCTCGACCCGCATCCGCGGCAGGGGCTGCGGGAGTTTCTCGGCGCCTATGCGGACGAACTGGAAACGCTGCCGGTGGCCCGCGCCACCACGTTCCATGAATACACCTACGAGATCGAGGCCAACTGGAAGATCACTTACGACAACTTCCAGGAGAACTATCATCTGCGTTTCGTCCATGGCCTGACAGGCGGGGCCACTGTCCACCCGGACAACAATTTCGGCTACCCGACCCGCTACGGCTTCAACGGACCGCACCGGACCCAGACGATCTGGAGCAACCCGGAACCGTCGCTCAAGCCGATGCAGGTCTTCAACTTCGGCATCGCTGCGCGCAAGGGAGTCGAACAAGGTGTGATCGGCGGCCCGAACGACCGGACATATTTTGCGCTCTTCCCCAATTTCTTCATCATCGGCACGCCGATCCAGCACTTCAGCCACGTGGTGTACCCGCTTTCCGCCACCCGCTCCCGCGGCGTGTTCCGGGTCTATTGGGTGGGTGAAGACGACAGCGCCGCGACGCGTTACGCGCGCGAATACACCTTGTGCGCGATCCGCGACGTTCACACCGAGGACGTGAACATCATTCGCCGGGCGCAGAAGGGCCTGAGCAGCGGCGCCCTGAAGCACATCCACTTCATGTCCATGGAAGGGCTGTGCCGCCATCTCTATCAGCAGGTGGTGGAACAGGTCGAAGCCTGGGAAACGGAACAGCAGCTTGAAGGAGCCGGCCGATGAGCAGCCTTCTTCCCACCGGATTCGCCGCGCTGGAGCCTTTCGTCGCGGCCTGGGCGGTCGAGGGCACGGCCGCCCGCGACCGGCGCCGCGGCGAAAGCACCGAGGCCGAGCGTATCGCCTTCTTCGAGGCGGCGAAGGATCTGGCCGCCCCGGCTCTCGAACTGCTCGACCGCAAGCCGCTGGCGGATCACGACGAGAGCGAGCGGCGGCTGATGAACCTGATGCTCGGCTTCGCGCACGTCACGATGGCGGTCGAGATGCTCGGCAGCGCCGAACCGCGCCACGCCGCGTTTCGCAAGGTGATGCGGCTCACCCGCTCGCCCGCCGATACCATGGCCTGATCGCCTGCGTGTGAAGCGGCATTGCGGCCGGCAAGGCCGCGCGGTGGGGGATCATCGCGCTGAGGATGGTTCCGCCCTCGTGTCCCCCCTCATTCCTCCCGCTACACCTCCCCGTCAGCCGCATCGTCCTCCCGCCATCCGTCCGGCGGCGGCAGGGCCATCCGGCGTTTGCGGGCTTCTTTCAGTTCGGCTTCGAGGCGCAGTTCCTCCTCGCTCATGCCCTCGCGCATGCGTTCGCGCATCAGGTCGAGCTTGCGGTTGATTCTCTCGATGATCTGTTCGGAATCGGCGTTCTGTTCTGCTGCCCATTCGGCCTGCCATTGCTGCTTCAGCTTTTCGAGCTGCCGGCGGGTGCAGGCGTCGGTTTTCTGCCAGGCATCGGCGGTGAAGCGTCTGGGCGCGCGGTTGCGCAGGAGGAA
>JAITWR010000095.1 GCA_031285165.1 Novosphingobium sp. | reverse complement strand
ATGATCGAAAAGATCCCGCCGGATCTTTCCAGATTCCTCATCTGCCCGATGCCCGGCCTGCTCGTTTCGCTGAATGTCGGCGAAGGCGATCATGTCGAGGCCGGCCAGCCGCTCGCGGTGGTCGAGGCGATGAAGATGGAGAACATCCTGCGTGCCGAGAAGGCCGGTACGGTCAAGAAAGTCAATGCCGCGACGGGTGAAAGCCTTGCCGTGGATGCGATCATCCTTGAGATGGAATAAATGCACGTAACGCACGATCCGGCTGCGGCTCCCGCCGATGAGATCGGCTTTGCGGATTTTCTGCGGGTCGACATTCGCATCGGCACCATCGTCGCAGCCGAACCGTTCCCCGAAGCGCGCAAGCCCAGCCTGAAGCTGTGCATCGACTTCGGGGAGGTTGTCGGAATCAGGAAAAGCAGCGCGCAGATCGCGGCGCTTTATGAGCCTGGGGAACTGGTCGGCCGTCAGGTGGCGGCGGTGGTGAACTTCCCGCCGCGCCAGATCGGCAAGGCCCTGTCCGAAGTGCTGACTCTGGGCTTTGCCGATACCGAAGGCCGCGTCGTGCTGTTTTCGCCCGACTATCCGGTGCCCAACGGGGCGCGGCTGTTCTGATGAGCCTTGTCGGACTTCTGGCGGGGGCCGAACCGCGCGCTTCCGGGTTTGCGATCGCCATTCCCGAAGACTGGCATCAGGGCCGCACGGCCTATGGCGGGTTTTCATCGGCGCTGGCGCTGTCGGCGGCGCAGAGCGTGCTTGGGCGGGCGGGCGATATGCCGCCGCCGCTGCGCTCGGCGCAAGTCAGCATGATCGCGCCGCTCTACGGCAAGGTCGAGGTGCGTGCGCGGCTGTTGCGGCGCGGACGTAACGTGATCTGGATAGCGGCTGAAATCGCGCGGGAGGGTGAGGTGGGTCTTATCGCCAGCTTCGCTTTCATGGGGCCGGTCGAGAGCGGGCTGCATCTGAACGATCGGCCGTCGCCCGCCGATCTGGTTCCGTTCGATGCGGCGCGCGGTTTCGTCAATGAACGCGGGCCGGCGTTCCAGCGCAACCATTTCGACATTCGCTTTGCGCAGCCCAGGGGCGAGGGCAGGCGACCCGAAATGTGCTGGTGGGTTCGTGCGCGCGAGCGTGAATGCCTCGACCCGATGACCGAATTGCTGCTTTGCGCGGATGCACTGCCGCCCGGAGTGATGGGGCTGCTCACGCCGGCCACGCCGGTCAGCACGATGCAGTGGCAGTGTAACCTGCTGACATCCGCGCCCGTTACGCGGGACGGCTGGTGGTTGCTGCGCTCGGCCGGCGACTATGCCGAGAACGGCTGCTCAAGTCAGCGGATGGCCATCTGGAACACCGATGGCGAGCCGATGATGGCAGGCATGCAGTCGATCGCCCTGTTCGGCTGACTCTGCCTGCCGCGTGATCGCAGCCACTCAGACAGGTTGCCATATCGGAGATCCCCGCTCGGCCCGGTTCGACGGGATGATACGTCCGTCGATATCGGTAATGCCGTATTCCTGTGCGAGTTCGGCGTTGATGAATGTCCCGCCGGTCCGCCTCATCAATTCGGGGTCTTTGGCCAGCGCTGCGATCACCCGGCCGGGAAATTCGGGCGAGCTGCCCGCCGCGGCCTTCAACTGCTCCGCTATCCCCGGCACCGTTTCGAGATTGATTTTCGCGCGCTCGGTATAAGTGAAACCCTGCCACAGCGAAAGCGAGGCAACGTCGTGCGGCTTGAGTTCGATGGCCATGTCGCGTGCAAGCCGGTCCAGCCCCGCCTTGGTGGTGCCGAAAATCGGGCCGTAAGTATAGGTCACGCCGACAAAGCCCGAGATGCCCACGATCAGGCCCGACCGCCGGGGCACCATGATCCGGGCAGCGTGCCACGATGCGATGATCGCCGCGCGCAGGCCGATATCGAAGATTTCCAGATTGGAGAGAGGTTTCTCCCAGAATCCGCCGGGCTCGGTCAATTCGGGCGGAAGCGATATCGCGTTGTTGACGAGGATATCGAGCCGGCCCTGTTCGTTTCGAACGCGATCGAACAGGGCCGCGATCTGCGCGTCGTCGGCAAGGTCCACCTGCACGGGAATCCCCTTGCCGCCTCGCGCGTCAACCTCGCTTGCAGTGGCACCGACGGTTCCCGGCAGCGTGGCCGTTCCTTCCCTGACCGTGCGGCCGGTGACATAGACGGTCGCCCCTTCACTCGCCAGGGCCAGGGCAATGCCTTTGCCGACACCGCGGCTTGCTCCGGTGATCACTGCAACTTTTCCCGACAATTCCGGCATTTCACTGTTCCTCTCTCGCATGTTTGACGCGCGATATCAGGATGCGTCGGGTTCGGCATCGTATTTTGCCGCAAGCCCGCGCGGCGCTCCGGCGTGCCGCCGTAGGGGCAAATATTCCAGCTTTACGTTTCCACCCCATCGGTTCATCACATTGCATCGATATTTGTCGAGGTTACCAATGAAATTGGGCGTCACAGTCAATTTTATCCTGGGTTGCGCTGCCTTGCTGGCGTCTGGATCGCTGCCGGGTTCGGCATGGGCCGCGGGAAAACCCGCTGCCCGATCGGGCGTGTATCAAGGGCTCGAAAAGATGCTGATCGCGGTTTCGGGCGACACGGTGACGGGCGTTTTCTCCGCGGAGCGCGTGGGGAACGGCACGATGGACGCGCCGCAATTCACCTGCGTATTCATGATCGCCGGCACGCTGAAGGGCAATCATGCCAGGATCGTCACCGGCCTGCCGGATGATGGCAAAACGATTGCCGGCACGCTCGATTTCACCGAGGCGGGGGTGGCGCTGAGGCTCAAGCAGGATCAGGGCGGTTGCGGGATGGCCTCAGACGAGATGGTCAATGAACCCTATTTCATGAATCGGGCCGGTGAAGGTGCCGACTGGACCGGAGTTGCACTGATCGGTGCAAGGAAGGCGGTTCTCAGCCCCGGCCCTGCGCCCGCTACGCGCAAGAAACCCTACCTTGTCCGGTTCAACCCGGTCGCGATCATCGGCCGGCAGGGGCAATGGGTGAATGTGCGTTATAGCGACCCGGAAGACAGGCAGGTCAACGGCTGGGTGAAGGCATCGGACCTCATCGCCGGGCACCTTCGCGCACGGTGAGGTGCCTTCCTGCGAAAATCGCGCTTCTGCTCCCGATCGTTCTTTGCCGGCCATGTGGAGGTGAGGTGGAATGAAGCAGCCTGTAACCAATGGCTACATTGTCGGACCTGGAGCCATATGGACACTGATCGCTGCCGGTCTGGCGCAAGCAGTGCCCGCTGCTGCCGAAACATTTAACAGCAGCTATACATCCGCAGCCCCGAAGGATTGCCGCCGGATAAGCAGCGATGAGCGGATATGCCGGGGCATGGGGAAGCTGTGGGTACTCGTTGGCCCGGCGGAAGGCGATTTTCGTGAAGCGGTATCGGTCGGACGCAATCGTGCCGCTGCCGCCGCGGAGCCGGCGGCACGCATGACATTCGGGCCATTCAATTCATCCGGGGAAACGGTGGAATGGCGCGCGGTCGACGGCAAGCCGTTCGCGATCATCCAGCGCTGGTATATCGCCGATATCAGTGATGAAGACAAAGATGGCCGTCCGATCAACAAGCAGGTTCTGGTAGTGACACGCCTGCCGCCGGGCTCCGTTTGCCATGTCGCGTATATCGACGTGAAAGCCAACCCGGACGCCAATGCGCTTGCCCGTCGGGCGGCCGATACAATCGCGCGCAATTTCGATTGCGATGAGGAAGGGCCGAGGATTGTCGGTGTTTCCGGCCGCGGCACTGAACTGGCGGGGCGGAAGGGCGATGACCGCATCCACTGGAGCGGATATGGCAACGCGCGCTTCAACTACCGGATCGATATTCCTCCAGAATACACGGAGGTAGATGAATCCGGGAACGGCGATGGCGGCATATCGCATGGACTGGACGGGAGAGCCGAGTTGAGCATCTGGGGGCAGTATCTCATCGACGGCAGTTTTACAGACAACGCCAAATGGCGGCTGGAGCAGGATCGAAAGGATGGCTGGACTGTCACTTACGAGAAAAGCCAGCCGCAATGGGCGGTGCGGTCGGGGACGAAGGGGGCCCGCATTTTTTATGAGCGGGGGATTCCTGTCTGCAATGGCGCGGCAGCGTTCTTTCGCATCGAATATGATAAAGGCTGGGAAAAGGCGTTCGACCCCATCATCGCCAGGCTTGCGAAGTCGCTGCGCAGCGGGGAATGCTGAAAGCGATGTCGCGTCATGTGCTGACAGCCACATCGTTCGGCAGGCTTTGTTCGCCGCGGTTCGGTGGCTGTCAGAACCGGGACTGAGCGGCAGATGAAAGATCAAAGCCAGCAGCCGGGAGGCTTCCCTTACGTCAGCCTCGTGCTGCTTGCGCTCGCGTGTTTCTTCTACCTTGGCGTGGCCGTGAGCGCCCTGGAGCCGGGCGATAGCGACGCCGCCGGTCGAGGCATGGCACTGGGCTTCGCGTTCGTTTTTTGCATCCCGCTCTGGATTTTGCTGGCCGCGCTTTTCGCCATCGCTGCTTCCATGGGGCGTATGCCGGGCTATGCGGCGACGGCGGCCGTGTTGTTGCCGTTGTCGGCTTTTGCAGCGATGTCGGCCATCGGACTCTATGACGACGACAAATACGGGGCCTGGCTGATCGCGGCGCCGCTGTTGCTGCCGCCGTTGTGGGCGCTCTACGCGCTCTGGGGGCGTCTGCCCCAATGGCACGACAGATTCGCGGCAGGGCCGACGACAGCCTTGCTGGGCGGTGCCGTCCTTGTCCTGACAGTCGTTCCACTCGTGCTGATGGGGATTGAGGCCATGCCCGATCCGAAACGCGACGCGGCGCGGGCGGCGGAACGGGTAGCACAGGGTAAAGCGCAAGAAGAGGAGGAAGAAAAGCGGCGGCAGGAAGCGGATGCGGAAGACGCCGCGCGCTTCGGCCGGCTCGGGCCGGACTCGCCGCTGGCCGACTACCTCGAATATCTGCCGCCGGGCCATCCGCGTTCCGAGGCGGCGGTCGCCGGCGCGCGGCGGGTCAAGAGCCGCAACCGGGATGCGGCCATGCTCCTGAAGGCGGGCAGGATCGGTAATCTGGCGGAACTGTGGCGCCTCGATGTCGATCCCACCGTGGTCTGTGGTGACTACGGAGGGGCTTTCAAAGCCGAGGCATGGAAGATCACCCGCGCGCGATCGGACTACGATAGTGTGGAAGGCCATCTCGAACTTCAACTTCCCAACGTCGAATGGCTGGTGGGCGCGCATTGCGATCTCGGTGAAGCGCTGGGCGAGGCTGAAGCGAGAGTCCGGGCCGTTTCCGATTCGCCGCGCGAGAACAAGTTCGCCGATACCCTGTCCGCGCTGCGCCGGCGTCGATGAACCCAGGGCATCGGAAATCAGGAATGCGGTTGCCTGCTCTCTTTTGGGCCGTCTTTTGCTGCACGGCGCTGATCATCCTTGTGCCGGCCGCCTGGGAGTGGACTCATCCGCAAGGCGAGTTCAGCGGTCTGGCCGTCTTCAGCATGTTGCTGGTCCTGGCGGTGCTGGCCGTTGTCGCGGCGGTCGTCGCGGTCGTTCGCAAGCCCCTGGCCTATGGGATCGGTCTGGTGCTGGTTGCCCTGCCGCTGCTGTGGTGGAGCGTGGCGAGCCTGAGCCTGCTTGGCCAGCGCCTCACCGCGCCGGGGCAGGCGGATCAGGATGCCGGTCGCGGCTATTTCACGGCGCCAGCCGATCGCGCTCTGGCGGAGGCCATTGTTGCCGGGAACGCGCCCCTGGTCGCGACTCTCGCACCCGCGGCCGATCTCGATGCCGCAGGTTGGGGCGGCATGACTTTCATGCGGCTCACGCTGGAACAGGCCCATGCCGATCCTGCAATTCTCGGCGCCTTGCTGCGCGCCGGTATCGACCCGGATCAGGATGCGAGTGCTCTCTATCGTCGTATCTACGAGGAAAAGAACGAGGCCCTGCTGCGCCTGGTGATCGAATCAGGTGTGGATCTGAATCGGCATATGGGGCGCGGTCAGTGGTTCCTGTTCATCCCCTACGACTGGCCCGAGGGCCTCGCGCTCGTGCTTGACCATGGCGCCGATACCGAGGCGCAGGATGCCATGGGCTACACCCCGATCATGCGGGCAGCGCGTATCGGCAGTTGGCCGGCAGTCGAATTGCTGCTGGCGCATGGCGCGCGAACCGATCACGTCAGCAATAGCGGTGAAAGCCTGCGGGATATTCTGACCATGGCAATCGCCGAATCTCCGGGCGACATTCCGCCACGGATCGCCGCTCTTCAGGCGGGGCTTTCGCTTTCATCCTCCCCGTCTTCCAGTTCGAGCGCACGCGATCTGGTCATCCGCCGGACGCAATCGGCACCATTGATGCGCGCGATGCTGCCTTCACCCAGGCCGTAGTACAGGCAATTGGCATCGCGGTATTGCAGCCACAGCCGTTGCGCCGCGCGCAACTGTTCACGCTGCTCGCCTTGTGCGGCTTCGAGCGCATCCTTGTAGGCCGCGTTCAGGCGCTTGTCCCACATGACCGCCTGCGCGCTCAAGCATTCGACCATCTCCGTTGTGCCGCCATCGCAATCCCGGTCGATGGCCGCCGCGTCTTCCGCATGAACGGAAACGGTCCCTCCCAAGATGAGGCCCGCCGCTACAGCCGCGGCACATGCACCGCGTTGCGATTTCCAGGGGGGCCGGTTGTTCATGGGCAAAAACCATAGGTGAATGTCGATCTGGGGTGTATATGACTTTCTATGGATTATGAATATATTACCGATTGATCGGTAGCGAAACGGTAAATGTTTCGAGCGAAGAAGTGAGGCTTGCATGATGCGATTGCTCTGGATGTCTGCCCTGGTGCTATGGGCCGGCGCGGCTTCGGCCGCTTCGCCCGAACAGGATTATATCGCCTTGCGCGACAAGGCGATTGCCCGCACGGCGGCGATGGAAAGAGCGAAGACGCCCATCGAGCAGATCGACGCCGAGAATGAAAAGACGCTGGCGGACCTTGAGAAGCGGCTCGGCGACATGCTGGGGCCGATTGCGGTGAAGGGGTTCCCGCAAAAGGGCAAGATCGCTCTCGAAACTCTCAATGCCTCCGACATCGACTTCGGGATGCTCGACGGGCTCCGTTACTTCAGCGATCACGACTCCCCGAGCCTGACGGTTTCGACGCGCGGGCTCACGACACGCTGGCTCCGGTCCTATCCGAACCTGCGCTTGCCGGTTCGCATCGAAGATGCGCTGAAGCTCGACAAGTTCTACGCCGATGCCATCGGCAGCGATGTCACTTTCTCAAAGACGCTCGACCTCGCGCTGGAAACGCCGGGCGGCGCCGACCTTGCCGTCGCCAGGCTCGGCGGCTGGACGCAGGACGTCGGGCCGATCTACGATCAGCGGATCATTGTCGGGGTTGTCGTGGGCGACCGGGTGCTGATCGCCGACGCGCCTGCCGTGCCCGCTGTCCCGAGATTTTCAGAATGCGATGCGGTGTGGGCCGCGGCGAACGCCGAGGCCGAAAAGCACCGGACCGTCTATTTCGACTCGAAGCTCCAGAACCAGCGGGCCTATGCCGCCGTCAATGTCGCCTGGAACAAGGGCAATGCCGATTATCTCGCTTGCATGGCCCGGAACCTGCGAGCCGATCCGTCCTTTCCAGCGCTGCTTGCCCAGGCGCAGTCGCTCGCCGACCGTATGGCCGGTAGATAGGATCGGGCGCCGCCTCCATCGAGGGTGATCGCACCTCGAAGGGCAGGGCTGGCACTGCGGAAGGAGCGAGGATGGAAGCCGGCGTCAGAAAGCTGTTCGAGCGCTATGAGCGATCGTTCAACCGCTCGCTTGGCGGTGAGACGGACATGGACGAGCTTGCATCTTTCTATGCGACCGAGTTCATCGCCGCCTCGCCGGCCGGGGTCATGGCTGGCAGGAACGACGAATCGTTCCGGCAGGCGATGACGCAAGGCTATGCCCGATATCGGGAGATCGGGACCAGGGCGATGCGGATACGCGAGGTCCGCATCACCGCGATCGACGGGCATCACTGTCTGGCCCATGTCGCCTGGACGGCGACTTACGCCCGGCAGGATCAGGCGGACATCACGATCGATTTCGATGTCCACTATCTCGTTCAGCAACTCGGGGATGATCCGAAGCTGTTCGGGTGGATGTCGGGCGATGAGAACGCCGTACTGAAGAAGCACGGCATCATCTGATGCCGGGATGCGATGCGTGCGGCCGGTGAGGAAAAAGCATTTTTGCGAATGATTATCAGGAGTTTGATCGGTTTTAGCGATTACTATCCTCGGAATTTCGCGATGGTCTTTGCCCTTACCCGCCTGCATCTGTCGCTCTCCGATTTCACGCAGAAGGAGTATGGTCCATGGGACTGAAGGGAACGCAGACCGAAGCCAATCTGAAGGCCGCTTTCGCCGGTGAGAGCCAAGCCAACCGCCGTTACCTCTATTTCGCACAGAAGGCGGACATCGAAGGCCACAACGACGTTGCCGCGGTGTTCCGTTCGACTGCCGAGGGTGAGACTGGCCATGCGCATGGCCATCTCGAATATCTCGAAGAAGTGGGCGACCCTGCTACCGGCGAGCCGATCGGCGACACTGCGCTGAATCTCAAGGCTTCGATCGCCGGTGAGACTCACGAGTACAGCGATATGTATCCGGGCATGGCCAAGACCGCCCGCGAGGAAGGCTTTGACGAGATCGCCGACTGGTTCGAAACGCTCGCCAAGGCCGAGAAGAGCCATGCCGGCAAGTTCCAGAAGACGCTCGACACGCTCGGCGCCTGACAAGGAGGATAGTCCCCGTCATGGCGCGGGGGCCTGCGGCTGGCCGGCAGGCGCCGGCCGTTCAGAGTGAGCTGCGGCTTGCGCCGTAGCGGCGAAGCAATCCAGGGCGGCACGCGCGGCCCCGGATTGTTTTGCGATGGCCGGCGTCGGAGGCCGCACACGAACGATGGAGCAACGGATGGAAGGCAGTCTCGAAGCACCTGTTCGCCATGATATCCCCTGGCAGGACGAGGCATGGTACGACGAGGCGGCGCTTGAGAAGGAACTGCGCCGGGTCTTCGACATCTGCCACGGCTGCCGCCGGTGCTTCAACCTGTGCGACAGCTTTCCCATCCTGTTCGACTCGGTGGACGAGAGCCCGAACGAGGAGGTCGACGATCTCACGCCGGGCCAGCTCAAGGCGGTCGTCGATGCCTGCACGCTGTGCGATATGTGCTTCATGACGAAGTGCCCCTATGTCCCGCCGCATGCTTTCGATCTCGATTTTCCTCACCTGATGCTGCGCCACCGCGCGGTCGAGCACCGCAAGGGCAAGACTTCGATGGCCGACAGCCAGCTTGCCGAGATGACCCGCAACGGCAGGCTCGGCACCACGTTTTCCGGTCTTGCCAACTGGGCGACCCGGGAAAGCAACCATTTCACCCGTGGCGTGATGGAGGGCGTGCTCGGCATTGATGCCCGGGCGCATGTCCCGCCTTTCATGGACGTGTCGCTGACCAGGCAGGCGGCGGCGATCATCCCGGCGCCCAACCCCGATGGCCCGGCTTTCGGTCGCAAGGTCGCGATCTATGCGGGGTGCCACGACGAGTTCAACGACGGCACGCCGGGTTACGCGGCGATGAAGGTCTTCGCTCACAATGGCTTGCAGGTCCGCATCGAATACCCGGACTGTTGCGGCATGCCCAGGTTCGAGAACGGCGACCTTGGCGCGGTGGCTGGCGCCGCGGAACGCATTTCCGCGCATTTCGCACCGCTGATCGAAGACGGCTGGGATATCGTCCCGCTGACCACCAGTTGCGCCCTGATGCTCAAGTTCGAATGGCCGCTGATCGCTCCGGGCAACGGAAAAGTGGCGCTTCTGTCGCAGCACACGTTCGATGTGTCCGAATATGTCGTGCGGCTCTCGAAGGAATGCGGGCTCACCCCGATCGAGGCGATGCCCAGGGCGATCGCGGTCCATTTCGCCTGTCATGCCCGCGCTCAGAACATGGGGCCGAAGGCGATGGAAATGTTGCGCCTGATTCCCGAAGCCAGGCCGGCGTTGACCGAACGCTGTTCGGGCCACGGCGGCAAATGGGGCATTTTCAAGCAGAATTTCGATCGTGCGATCAAGGTCGGCAAGACCACCGGGCGCAATCTGTTGAAGAACGAGCCCGACATCATTGTTTCCGAATGTCCGCTCGCCGGCCCGCATCTGCGTCAGGTGATCGAGGCTAACGGCAGCGAGCCGCCCGCGCGCATCGGCCATCCGATCGAAGTGATGGCCCAGGCCTACGGCCTGTAGGATTCACTATCCGATCCGAAACCCGGCGTTTCGGACCAGGCTGGCGCCGCCATGAAATTCGCTCGTCCGTGAATTTCGGATCAGACTTTTACGAAGGAAACGCCATGCCTCGCGACCAGCGCGTCATCACCGCCGCCGATATCCTGCCGATCGACCAGTATCAGGCGATCCGTGCCGGGAAGAAAGCCGAGGCGATCGAGCGCAAGAAGCTGACGCGCATCAGCGTCGGTCCCTATGCCACCGTGCTGTTCGAAACCTGGGACAGCATGTGGCTGCAAATTCAGGAGATGCTGCGGATCGAAAAGGGCGGCGACGGACAACTGCCTGACGAGCTTGCCGCCTATGATCCGATGGTGCCCAAGGGCAGCGAACTGACTGCCACGGTGCTGTTCGAGGTAGAGGATGCGGCCCGCCGTGAGGTGTTTCTGCGCACGATCGGGGGGATCGAGGGACATATCGCGATCGAGATCGGCGGTCATACCATCCGCGCCCGCGCCGAGAGCGACATCGAACGCACGCGCGAGCGCGACAACAAGGCCAGCGCGGTCCATTTCTTCCACTTCGATTTCACTCCCGAAGCGATCGCGGCGTGGAAAAGCGGTGTGGGCAATGCGATGCTGGTGATGGACCACCCGAACTACGGCCACGCCGCGCTGATCGGTGTGGTGAGCCGTGAGTACCTGGCGCGCGAGTGCTTTTGAAACAGTTTTCTGGTTCTCGACATTGGTTGCCGGCCCGCATGTCGGAGCGCTGATCGCCTGTTCCGCAAACTGCCCGGCGTCCGCCTCGGTGATCTGGCCGGCACCCTGAAGCCTGTTGCGTCCCCCGCTTTCACCGGGACGCAACAGGCTCTCATTCGGGTATTGCAGTGATTTCCGAGCCGGGGGGAATTACCCGGCAGTTGGCGAAATCACGGCAGGTAAAAGCTATTTCTAGCTGCGGTTCTTCAGAGCCTCGCCGAGAATATCGCCCAGCGATGCGCCCGAATCGGACGAACCGTACTGTTCGACGGCCTCCTTCTCCTCGGCCAACTGACGGGCCTTGATCGAGAAGTTGGGCTTCTTCGAACGGTCGAAGCCAGTGACCATGGCGTCGACTTTCTGGCCGACCTGGAAGCGGTCCGAACGCTGCTCGTCGCGGTCGCGGCCGAGATCCGAACGCTTGATGAAGCCGGTCGCGCCGTCTTCGCCGGCCTGGACTTCCAGGCCGCCGTCGCGGACTTCGAGGACGGTGACGGTGACGACCTCGCCACGGCGCAGCGCACCGCTGGCGGCAACACCGCCGGCCGAGGGCGCACCCTTCTCGAGCTGCTTCATGCCGAGGCTGATGCGTTCCTTCTCGACATCGACGTCGAGAACCACGGCCTTGACCTGCTCGCCCTTGCGGTGGAGTGCCAGCGCGTCCTCGCCCGAGATGCCCCAGGCGATGTCGGACATATGGACCATGCCGTCGACATCGCCGTCGAGGCCGATGAACAGGCCGAACTCGGTCGCGTTCTTGACTTCGCCCTCGACCACCGAGCCGATCGGGTGACGCTCGGCGAAGGCTTCCCAGGGGTTCTGCTGGGCCTGCTTGAGTCCGAGGCTGATGCGGCGCTTGTCGCTGTCGACCTCGAGCACCATGACGTCGACTTCCTGGCTGGTCGAGACGATCTTGCCGGGGTGGACGTTCTTCTTGGTCCAGGACATTTCCGAAACGTGGACCAGGCCTTCGATGCCCGGCTCCAGCTCGACGAAGGCGCCGTATTCGGTGATGTTGGTGACGGTGCCGCGCAGCTTGGCGCCGACCGGATACTTGGCGGCGACGCCTTCCCACGGATCGCTTTCGAGCTGCTTCATGCCGAGGCTGATGCGCTGCGTTTCCTGGTTGATGCGGACGATCTGCACGCGCACGGTGTCACCGATGTTGATGACCTCGCTCGGGTGGTTGACGCGCTTGTAGCTCATGTCGGTGACATGCAGCAGGCCGTCGATGCCGCCGAGATCGACGAAGGCGCCGTAATCGGTGATGTTCTTCACCACGCCGTCGATGATCTGGCCTTCGGCGAGGTTCTGGATCAGGCCCGAACGCTGCTCGGCGCGGGTTTCCTCGAGCACGGCGCGGCGCGACACGACGATGTTGCCGCGGCGGCGGTCCATCTTGAGGATCTGGAAGGGCTGGGGGACATCCATCAGCGGCTGCACGTCGCGCACCGGGCGGATATCGACCTGCGAGCCGGGGAGGAAGGCGACGGCGCCATCGAGATCGACGGTGAAGCCGCCCTTGACGCGGCCGAAGATCACACCCTCGACACGCTTGCCTTCGCCGAATTCGCTTTCGAGCTTGTCCCAGGCGGCTTCGCGGCGGGCGCGGTCGCGACTGAGCATCGCTTCGCCTTCGGAATTCTCGACGCGGTCGACATAGACCTCGACCTCGTCGCCGACGCTGAGGCCGTGCGGCTGGCCGGGCATGGCGAATTCGCGCAGGGCGACGCGGCCCTCGCTCTTGAGGCCGACGTCGATGACGGCCTTGTCGTTTTCGATGGCGGTGATGGTGCCCTTGACGACGCGGCCTTCGAAGCCGCCGGAGGCGCCGCCGAGCGATTCGTCGAGGAGCGCGGCGAAATCGTCACGCGTGGGGTTGGCAACAGATGCCATATGCAAAGTTTCCTTCGTCGATGTTTCCGGCCAGGCGGTTGTTTCCGCCGGTCTTTCCTCCGCCCCCGGCACCATGCCGGATGCGGGCCAAAGGGCCGAACGCTCCACCAGGCCGAACGCCAGGGCGGAGATCCACCGGTCCCGAGAGGCCGTTGAACCCGGCGCACTTAGGGTATGAGGGGCCGCAAAGCAAGCAATTCCGGTGTTTCTCGCGGTGGTGTGGGCAGGCTTCTGGATCAGCAGGAAGGCCGCCGCAATCTATTGGTCAGTCACCCGGAATGGAAACGCCCCTGGTCGCAGTCGGAAGCAATGCGGTTCAGCGGTTGGAAAGCGAATGTTCTAAATCGGCGGCCGATAGCCCGGCGTCCGCAGTGTCAGCATATAGTCAGCCAGATCGTCGATCCGGGCAGGTTCGACGCGAAAGTTCATCGCGGCAGGGAAATTGTGCGAATCCCGCAGGAACTGACGGAGCGTGTTGCGGGTGATGCCGGGTTTGTTGACCACTGCGGCGAAGGGCGGTGATTCGGGATTGGGTGAGAAGCCTTCGTCCGCGATTGCGTGGCAGACAGAGCAGTGTGCCTGCGCAAAGGCCTGCCCTCGTTTTACTGGTGCCGGGGCGGCCGGTGATCGGGCGAGGCTGGCTTGGGGCAGTTGTGATGCAGCAATGCACGCGGCGAGCGCTAGAAGCGCCAGGGCTGGTAAGCGGGTCATGTTCATGACCTACTGCGCAGAGCGGGCAGCATCAACCGGAGAAGTCAGGAGATTTTCCGCTTCACCAGTTCTATGGCCTCGGCAATCGCGGCGTCACGGCCCAGTTCCGACGTGTCGAGCACGATGGCATCGTCGGCAGCACGCAGCGGCGCATCCTTGCGGTTGGCGTCGCGTTCGTCCCGCTCCTTCAGGCCCATCGCGATTTCCTTGAGAGTGCAGGTGCGGCCAGTCTCGATCATTTCCGCATAACGGCGGGCGGCCCGGGCTTCGACGCTTGCCTGCACGAAGAGCTTCACCTCAGCTTCCGGCGCAATCACGGTGCCGATGTCGCGACCATCCAGCACCGCTCCGCCGGCTTGCAATGCGAAGTTGCGCTGGCGTTCGTAGAGAGCATTGCGAACGGCCGGGTGGATCGAAACCCGACTGGCGAAACCGCCGGTCACTTCGGAGCGCAGTTCCGGCTCATTCAGCAGATCCATCGGAAAGTTGCACGCAGCGAGGGCATCTGTCTCGCTGTCGGGATTGCCGCCATTCAGAACGACTTGCCTTCCGACAGCGCGATAGAGCAGGCCGGTGTCGAGGTGCGGCAAGCCGAAGTGCCCGGCCAGGGCACGGGCAAGGGTGCCCTTGCCGGAAGCAGTGGGACCGTCGACCGCGATGATCATACCTGTTCCTTCCTGCCGCGTGTCCGGCATGCCTTGACGAGCCCCCAGATCGCAATAGCCGCCCAAAAACCTTCGAGAACGAGGGACGGCGGGTTCATGTTGACCATCAGTGACACGGTGAGAAACGCCGCACCAGCCAGGTTCACGCCATGCTGGACGAGGGGATTCGGCTGCTCCTTCGCGGTCATATAGGCATAGGCAAAGATGATGCATGCCATGCCGACGAAGCCGATGAGATTTGCGGCAGTGGAACTCATTGCGATAGCCCGTCGAGCAGGGACTCGAAAGTCGGGAAGCTGGTGGCGATCGGCCGGGTGTCGTCCACTTCCACACCGTTGCGGCTCGCAAGGCCGGCGATTGCCATGCTCATGGCGATGCGATGATCGAGGTGCGTGGCGATGGGACCGCCTCCGGGGAGCGGGTCGCCGCCGGTTCCTTCGATGGTGAGGCCGTCCTCCTGCTCGCTCACCCGTGCGCCGGCAGCGGTGAGGGCGGTGGCCATGACGGCGAGACGGTCAGACTCCTTCACGCGCAACTCGTCGAGTCCGGTCGTCACCGTGCGTCCCTTCGCCAGCGCGGCGGCGACGAAGAGGGCAGGGAACTCATCGATCATCGACGGCGCGACTGCGGGATCGACTGCGATGCCGGTAAGCGCGGAGTGGCGGACGAGCAGGTCTGCCACCGGCTCACCGCCAACCTGGCGCGGGTTCACCTCGGCGATGTCGCCGCCCATCTGGCGCAGGACCGCAATCAACCCGGCGCGAGTGGAATTGAGGCCGACGTTTGCGATCGTCAGTTCGCTGCCGGGAACCAGCAGCGCCGCGACGATGAAGAAGGCGGCGGAGGAAGGGTCGCCGGGCACTTCCATGCGTTGCGGTCTGAGTTCCGCCTCGCCGCGGATGCGGATGATGCGCGTGCCGTCCGCATTGATGTCGATGGTCAGTTCGGCACCGAATCCTTGGAGCATCCGTTCCGAATGGTCGCGCGTCGGGACCGGCTCGATTATCGTGGTAATGCCCGGCGTGTTCAGCCCGGCGAGCAGCACTGCGCTTTTCACCTGGGCCGAGGCGACCGGCAGCCGGTAGGTGATCGGCACTGCCGGCGAGGCGCCACGCAGCATCAGGGGCAGGGTGCTGCCGGGCGAGGCGGTGAAATCGGCGCCCATCAGCGAAAGCGGATCGATCACGCGCTGCATCGGGCGTTTCGACAGGCTGGCGTCGCCGGTGAACATCGCGGTGATCGGATGCGAGGCGACGAGGCCCATGAGGAGCCGCGTCGAGGTGCCGCTGTTGCCCATATCGAGCGCCGCCTGCGGTTGCAGGAGAGAGCCGACACCGACGCCATACACCAGCCATTCCCCCCCGGAATCGTTACTGGCGCCGATGCGTTCGGCCTGCGCGCCCATCGCGCGCATCGCAGCGGCGGTGGCCAGCACGTCCTCGCCTTCAAGCAGGCCCGAGATGCGGCTTTCGCCCACTGCCAGCGCCGAAAGCATCAGTGCGCGGTGGCTGATCGACTTGTCGCCTGGAACCCGGATGCGTCCCCTGAGCGGGCCGTCTGCCGTGAATCGGCGCGGGCGCATCTGCGAAGGGTCGGTTGCGGTCACGTCCAGGCCTTGTTTTTCGTTGAGAGAATGGGCGCGGGGCTTTTGACAGCGCTCATCTCCTATGGCAAGGCGCGCGCCCAATGAGTTTCGGGTGCTTGATTTCAGCGCCCGTCATCACCATCAACGCCACAGATTTTTCGGCCCATCGCATCCGCGAAGAGCCAAGACGAGGAATTTTCATGGTCAAGGCTGAATGGGGCGCCAAGCACGGATGCCCGAAATGCGGCACCCGTTTCTACGACCTGGGCAAGGACGATCCCGTCACTTGCATCGAATGCGGTTATGCCTGGCACCCCGAGCCGGTGCTGAAATCGAAGCAGCCGATTCCCTATGAGGAAGTCCAGAAGGACAAGGTGCAGGAGGTGGAGGATACCGACCTGGCCGATGAGGATCTGGACATCGACGAGGATGGCGATTCGCCCGACAACGATGTCGATCTCGGCGGCGACGACGATCTCGGCGTGGCCGGTCGCGACGATGACGAAAATGAGCATTAAGTCTCTTGCCAAGTTCGGGGCACGCCACTAGAGGGCGTGCCTCCCGAGCCGATGGCAAGGGAGCCGGCAGCCTCCCAGGGTTGTCGATGTGGCGAATGGAACGGGGCCGTAGCTCAGCTGGGAGAGCGCTACAATGGCATTGTAGAGGTCAGGGGTTCGATCCCCCTCGGCTCCACCATTTCGTCGGTATGGCGATATTTGCTCCATGCCGGGCAGTAGCCGGGCAGCGGATTTCCGGCCTGAAGCAAATCTCACCATACCTTGAGGCCGCAAGGTCTCTCGGGGTGATTATATACACGCTGGCCGACGAGGTTTCGTCCGCCGGCGTTTTCGGCGTTTTGGAGTAAGCGGACCTATGTTCGACAGTCTGTCAGACCGGCTCGGCGGCGTCTTCGACAAGCTGCGCGGCCGCGGCGCCCTGAAGGAGCAGGACGTTCGCGACGCCATGCGCGAAGTGCGCATCGCGCTGCTCGAAGCCGATGTCGCGCTGCCCGTCGTGCGCCGTTTCGTCGATGATGTCACCGAGAAGGCCGCCGGCCAGTCGGTGCTGAAGTCGGTCACGCCTGGCCAGCAGGTCGTCAAGATCGTCAACGACGCGCTGGTCGAGATGCTCGGCGGTGATCAGACCGCAGGGCTCGAACTGAACGCGGCACCGCCGGTCGTCATCCTGATGGTCGGCCTCCAGGGTTCAGGCAAGACCACGACCACCGCCAAGCTCGCCAGGCTTTTGAAGGAGCAGCAGGGCAAGAAGGCGCTGATGGCCTCGCTCGACGTCAACCGCCCGGCCGCGCAGGAACAGCTTGCAGTGCTGGGCGAGCAGGTCGGCGTCGCGACGCTGCCGATCATCCCCGGCCAGCAGCCGGTCGACATCGCCACGCGCGCATTGCAGTCGGCAAGGCTGCAAGCGATCGACGTGCTGTTGCTCGATACCGCCGGCCGCCTCCATGTCGACCGGCAGTTGATGGACGAGATGAAGGCGGTCGCCGCCATCTCGAATCCTCGGGAAACGCTGCTTGTCGTCGACTCGCTGACCGGCCAGGACGCGGTCAACGTCGCGCAGAGCTTTGCCGGCCAGGTCGACCTTACCGGCGTCATCCTCACCCGCATGGACGGTGATGCGCGCGGCGGTGCGGCGCTGTCGATGCGCGCCGTTACCGGCAAGCCGATCAAATTCGCCGGCACCGGCGAAAAGCTCGACGCGATCGAGCCCTTCCACCCCTCGCGCGTCGCCGGCCGTATTCTCGGCATGGGCGATATCGTCTCGATCGTCGAGAAAGCGGCTGCGACGATCCAGGAGGAAGATGCCGAGCGCATGGCGCGGCGCATGGCCAAGGGTCAGTTCGACATGAACGACCTGCGCATGCAACTCAGGCAGATGCAGAACATGGGCGGCATCGGCGTGCTCGCCGGCATGCTGCCGGGCATGAAGAAGGCCAAGGCGGCGATGCAGGCGTCGGGTATGGATGACCGCGTGCTGCTGCGCATGGATGCGATTATCGGCTCGATGACGCCCAAAGAGCGCGGCAAGCCCGACCTGCTCAACGCCAGGCGCAAGATCCGCATCGCCAACGGCTCCGGTACGCAAGTGCAGGACGTCAACAAGCTCATCAAGATGCATCAGGAAATGGAGCGCGCGATGAAGCAGATAAAGAAGATGGGCGGCATCAAGGGCCTGGGCGCGCTGTTCGGCAAGGGTGGCCTCGGTGCCGCTATGCCCGGATTGGGAAATCCATCGCTGCCCGGACTTGGCGGTGGCGCGCCAGACCTCACGAATTTTCTCAAGAAATAGTTTCAACTATTTGATAGAAAGGTAAATTGAAATGTCGGTTTCTCTGCGTCTGGCCCGTGGCGGGTCAAAGAAGCGCCCCTACTACAAGGTCGTCGTGGCCAACAGCCGGAGCCCGCGCGACGGCAAGTATCTCGAGCAGGTCGGCACCTACAACCCGCTGCTCGCCAAGGGCGATGAGAACCGCGTCCGTTTGACCGAGAACCGCGTTCGCTACTGGCTGGGCGTCGGCGCGCAGCCGACCGACCGCGTTGCGCGCATGCTCGACAAGGCCGGGATCAAGGAGCGCGCGGCGACCAACAATCCGCAGAAGGGCGAGCCCGGCCAGAAGGCCAGGGACCGCGCCGAGGAGAAGGCCGAGAAGCTGCGCGAGGCCGAGGAGGCGGCGAAGGCTGCTGCCGAGACTCCGGCCGTCGAGGAAGCCCCCGCTGCTGAGGAAGCCGCTGCTGTCGAGGAAGCTCCGGCTGCGGAAGCGACTGGTGGCGAAGGTGCTGCCGGCGAAGAACAGACCGAGGCCTAGGCTCCCCTGGTGTCCGGCCACCCCGTCACGCTCGCTGCCGTCACCGGCGCGCACGGCGTGACGGGCGAGGTCCGCCTGAAGCTGTTCGGAGAAGGCGTGGCGGCGCTCAAGCGCTACCGCGCCTTCAACGATTCCAGCCTGACGCTCGAAAAGCTCAGGGACGATGGCAAGGGCGGCGCCATCGCCCGCTTTGCCGAAGTGCCCGACCGCACCGTCGCCGAGAAGCTGCGCGGGCTGGCGCTCACGGTGCCGCGCTCGGCCCTGCCGCCGCTGGACGAAGGTGAATACTACCACGCCGACCTGATCGGCCTGCCTGCCGTCTCGACCACCGGCGAGGCGCTCGGCACGTGCATCGCGGTCGAGAATTATGGGGCCGGGGACGTGCTCGAGATCGAGCGGTCCGATGGCAAGCGCTTCATGGTGCCGATGCGCGAGGAAGCCGTTCCAGAATGGAGCGATCTTGCGGGCCTGCTGATTGACGCTGGTTACGCTGAATAGTATATACATCACGTATATACGGAGGCGGCGATGGCCAAGGAATACAGAGCCAAGGTTTTCAAGTCGGGCAACTCGCTTGCCCTGCGCATCCCGAAATGCCTGGGGCTCGAAGAAGGTTCGGAAATGGTCCTGCGCGAAATGCGCCAGGGCTTCGTCCTCGAACCCGCCGAACAGCCGAAGCGAAAGATCGACATCAGCGGCTTCGCGGGTAAGGCGCCCGGTATTCGTTTGGCGCCTCGCGAAGACTTCGAAGAGCGGCCGAGCGCCATTGCGGCGCGTAAAGCGGCGGGATTGGCGTGATCCGATACCTGATCGACGCAAATTCCGCCGTCTATGCGATGGACGTCGGCAACGAGCGTTTGAAAGAGAGAATCGCCGATTGCGAGGTGGGCGAGATCGCGATTTCGGTGATCAGCTATGCCGAAGTCGCCTATGGTACTTATGTCGGCAAGCCGCCGCCGCCGGAAGTTCTGGAAGCTTTCGTGGCAGCCATACCCCTGGTGTCTTTCGATGAGGCAGATGCCAGGGAATATGCGAAGTTGCCTTTCAAGCGCGCGCGCTTCGACAGGCTGCTGGCTGCTCAGGCGCTGCGAATGGGCGTGAGAGTGATCACCAACAACGAAGATGACTTTGCCGACGTGCCGGGGTTGAAGGTCGAGAACTGGACTGTGTGATGATGGGGTTCCTGCCGTTCTTTGTCGCCGTCGTTCTTGTCACAGCAATATGCTGTCTCGTTGCGGATCGGTGGTGGCCTGCCGCATCAAGGAACCGCCTGGCTCTGATCTGCGGCTTGGCAGTTCCATCCGGCGTTCTGGCGCTCTATCCCATCGTCCTCATTTGGGTTTTCAGCCCGGTCGACGGCTCGGGCGGTATATCGGATGCAGGCGCCATGGCGTTTCTGGGTATCGGGGTGATATTCGGCGTCGCTGCGCTATCGAGCCTGCTGGTCGGGTTTCCGGTTGCCCATTTGGTTCTTTGGTATCTGCGAAAGAATACATGACTTTCGCCGCCACCGTCCTCACGCTCTACCCGGAGATGCTCCCCGGCCCGCTGGGTATCAGCCTTGCCGGCCGCGCCTTCAACGAAGGCAAGTGGACGCTCGATACCGTCCAGATCCGCGACTTCGCGATCGACAGGCACAAGACCGTCGACGATACGCCGGCCGGCGGCGGGGCGGGCATGGTGCTGCGCGTGGACGTGCTTTCGGCCGCGGTGGATCATGCTCTCACGCTGCACCCCGATTGCCCCGTCCTTGCCATGACCCCGCGCGGGAGGCCGCTCGCCCAGGGCCGCGTGCGTGAGCTTGCTGCGGGTCC
>JAITWR010000077.1 GCA_031285165.1 Novosphingobium sp. | reverse complement strand
CCTTTTGCGTTAACAAACCGCTGCATATTCCGAGTGCGACGATCGCTTTCCATTCGTTCTTCATGGCGACGCTGTTCATTAGTTTCACGCTCATCATGAAGGCGTTTAATTTCTGCCTCATCTTCAATCCTAGCGTAAAGTTCACAATTTACCTGATACGGGGCCATAAAAATCAGTCTGAATAGAAATACTACCACAAATAACGCGCACATGAGTAGCGTCACGTTCACAGCGTCACCTGCTTGCGGGATAAATGGGTAGAATACTTGTGCTTTCTCAAGAATGTATTTTATGGTTTCGGGGAAGAGCCAAGCCCCAAGCGTGACGACACCGCCACCAATGGCAATAATCGCACCCGCTTGCGCCATTGATTCGGGACATGCGAGCCGCAACAATCTAATGAAGTATCGATACTTTCCCATCCCACCCGCATACTGGCGGTTGTGTGCTGTGTCATCTTGCTTGTCCCAAGGGGGTATATGCCAACTTGGTTTAGGGTCCATCGGGCGTTCGCGCGGGCGTTACGCGGCACCATGAACCCTGATGACGGTGTGGGCAGAGGGGCTGCGCCGAGGCCGACAGCGCCCCCTCCATCACCCGCTGTGCAGGAGGCGCCTGATGGCCCGTACCGGGGAAGATCGGGGGAAGCGCCACCCCGCCCGTGCCACCGGCGCCTCGCTCACAGCAGCCGGTCGGCGGCGTGGATGCAGACGCCGACCAGCCCGCCGACCAGGGTGCCGTTGATGCGGATGAATTGCAGGTCGCGGCCGACCGCGCCTTCGATGCGGCCGGTCACGGTGCGGGCATCCCAGCGCTTCACCGTTTCCGAGACGATCCGCACGATCTCGTCGCCATAGCGCGATACCGCTCCGACCAGCGTGCGCCGGGCGAAGCGATTGACCAGGAATTGCAACTGCGCATCCTCCAGCAGCGTCCGGCCGAGCTGCTCGACGCTGAGGCCGAAGCCGCCCGCCATCAGCGCTTCGGGATCGCGCACCGCGCGCAGCAGCCCGGCGCGGGCACGTTCCCACATGCCGTCGAGCCAGTCGGCCATGGCCGGATTGGCCAGCACCTCGTCCTTCAGCCGCGCCACGTTCGCCTGCATGGCGGGATCGTGCAGCAGGTCTTCGGCCAGCGTTTCCAGCCCTTCCTCGATCTTGCCGCGGATCGGGTGGTCGGGGATCACCAGCGTTTCGGCCAGCAGCTTGTAAATCCCGTCGAGCACCGCGCTGGCCACCCTGTCGTCGAGCCCGGTCCAGCGCAGCAGCGCATTGGCGCGCTGGTGGATGATGTCGCGCAGCAAGTCCTCGTTCGCCTCGATCGTCAGCGCCGCCCGGCGGATGAAGGCGTCGAGCACGGGCAGGTGCCGGCGGTCGGCGATCGCCGCTTGCAGCAACTGGCCCAGCAGCGGCGCCAGGTTCAATTGCGCAAGCTGCTTTTTCAGCCCCGCTTTCACCAGCCCGCCGAACCGCTCCTCGTCGAGCGATTGCAGCACGTCGGCGACGAGACCGGCCGCCCCTTCGCGCAGCCGCGACTGCTCGCCGCGGCGCTGCTCGACCAGCATGGCGCCCGCCGCCGCAGCCAGATTGAAGCCCTGGAGCCGCCGCGCGACCACGGCCGGAGTGAGGAAATTGATCCGCAGGAACACCGCCATGGTATCGGCGATGCGGTCCTTGTTTTCGGGAATGATCGCCGTGTGCGGGATCGGCAGGCCGAGCGGGCGGCGGAACAGCGCGGTCACGGCGAACCAGTCCGCCAGGCCGCCGACCATCGCCGCTTCGGTGAAAGCGATGGCGAAGCCCCAGGCCGGATGCGGTATGAGCACGGCAAGCTCGCGCGCGGCAAGGAACCCCGCCGCCATCAGCACCAGCAGGCCGGTGGCGAAAATGCGCATGTGCCGCACCCTGTCTAACGGCAGGGCCGCGGGCCTCGTCCGGCGCGGCCGTAAGGGGTCGGGCACGCTCACTCCGCCGGCAGGGCGCCCGCTTCGCGTTCCTTGCGCCGTTCCGCCTCGCCGTGTTCGGGCTCATAGGTAAGCAGCGCGCGGCGCAGCTTCGGGCCGAGACGCTTTTCGAAGCCGTCGGCCAGGCTGAAAGCCGCGGGCACGATCAGCAGGGTCAGCGCCGTCGACAGCAGCAGGCCGCCGATGACGACGGTGCCCATCGGCGCGCGCCAGGCACCGTCGCCCGAAATCGACAGCGCGGTCGGCAGCATGCCCGCGGTCATGGCAACGGTGGTCATCACGATCGGCTGGGCGCGCTTGTGGCCCGCCTCGATGATCGCATCGAACTGGCCGGTGCCGGTCTTCATCTCCTCGATGGCGAAATCGATCAGCAGGATCGAATTCTTGGCGACGATGCCGAACAGCATCAGCACACCGATGAACACCGGCATCGACAGCGGCGTGCCGGTAAGGAACAGCGCCAGGAAGCCGCCGCAGGGTGCCAGGAACAGCGAACTCATGTTCACCAGCGGCGAGATGATGCGGTGATAGAGCAGCACCAGCACCGAGAAGACCAGCAGGATGCCCGCCGGCACCGCGATGGCGATGTTGCGCAAAAGCTCGTTCTGCCAGCGATCCTGGCCGAAAGCGGTATTGCTGACGCCCTGGGGCAGACTGGTCATCGCCGGCAGCGCATTGATCGCTTTCATCGCCTCGCTCTTGACCACGCCGGGGGCAAGGTCGGCGCCGATGAAAATGCGGCGCTGCTGATTGTAGCGCTGGATGCTGGTCGGGCCGGAGCCGAGCGTGATTTCCGCCACCCGCGAAAGCGGCACCGAGCCGCCGCTGGCAGTGGGCACGGGCAGATTCGCGATATTGGCGATGTTGCGCCGCGCATCTTCGGGCAGACGCACGCGGATCGGAATCTGCCGGTCCGACAGCGAGAACTTGGCCGCGTTCTGATTGATATCGCCGATCGTCGCGATGCGCACCGCCTGGCTGAGAGCGGCGGTGGAGACGCCGAGCTGCGCGGCAAGGTCCAGCCGCGGCCTGATGACGATCTCGGGCCGGCGCATGTCGGCGCTGACGCGCGGCGCGACGATCTGCTTCACTTCCTTCATCTCGCCGAGGACTTTGGCCGCGGTGGCCTCGAGCAGCGCCGAATCCGAGCCGGTCAGCATGACCGAGATCGGCCGGCCCGTGCCGCTGCCCTGCGCATCCTGCAACGACTGGAACGTGACCCGCGCATCGGGGATCTGCTGAAGCATGGGAGTGAGGCTGGTCTCGAACTGCTTGCTCGTCTGCTTGCGGTCCTTGCGCAGCATGATCATCAGCCGGCCCTGGCCTTCCGACGTGCGCTGCATGATGTTCTGGACATCGGGCTGCGCCACGATCATGCGCATGACCCGGTCGGATACCTCCTGGGTCTGCCGGAGCGTCGTGCCGGGCACCATCTCGATCGAGATGGCGGTGTTGTCGTTATCCTGCGTCGGGAAGAATTCCATCGGCATGCGGCTGGCGATCGCCACGGTCAGCAGCAGCGCGCCGAGGCCGATGCCCAGCATCCAGAAGCGATGGTCGCGCAGCCGCGCGGCCAGGCGCCGGGCAACCGGCACCTTGCCGTCCGCCCGGCGGTGCGCCAGACGATAGGCGCGGGCCTTGCCGGTATCGAGCGACCAGTGCAGCACGCTGAGATAGCGGTCCATCAGCGGGCCGCCGCCATGCTCCGCATGGCCATGCGCCTTGAGGAAATAGGCGGCCACCATCGGCGTGATCATGCGCGCCACGGCCAGGCTCATCAGTACCGAACATACCACGGTCAGGCCGAAATTCTTGAAGAACTCGCCTGAGACACCGGGCATCAGGCCCACCGGGAAGAACACCGCGACGATCGAGAACGTCGTCGCGACGACGGCCAGGCCGATCTCGTCGGCGGCGTCGATGGATGCCTGATAGGCGGTCTTGCCCATGCGCATGTGTCGCACGATGTTCTCGATCTCGACGATGGCGTCGTCGACCAGAACGCCGGCCACCAGGCTCAGGCCCAGCAGCGACTGCGAGTTGAGCGAGAAGCCCAGGAGGTCCATGAACCAGAAAGTCGGGATCGCGGAAAGGGGGATGGCGATGGCCGCGATGATCGTCGCGCGCCAGTCGCGCAGGAAGAAGAACACGACCACGACCGCCAGAATCGCGCCCTCGACCATCGCCGCCATCGAGCTTTCGTACTGGCTCTTGGTATAAGTGACCGAGGTGAACATCCGGCGGAAATGGATGCCCGGATGCTCCTGCTCGAGCCTGGCCAGCTCGACCATCGCCGCGTCGTAAACCGTGACGTCGGACGCGCCGCGCGCGCGGGCGAAGCCGAACGTGACCACCGGCTTGCCGTCGAACTTGGCAAGGCTGGTGATCTCGTCATAGGAATCGCTGACCCGGGCGATGTCGGCCAGCTTGATCGAACGGCCCGCTCCCAGCGGAATCTCGGTCTGCGACAGGGCATAGGCGGTTGCGGCATTGCCCAGCACGCGCACCGACTGGCGCGAGCCGCCGATCTCGGCGCGGCCGCCCGCGGCGTTCATGTTGAGCTGGCGCAGCGCGACGTTGATCTGGCTTGCGGTCACGCTCTCGGCCTGCATCCGCGCCGGATCGAGCGTGACCAGGATCTGACGGTCGACACCGCCGAAGCGGGGTACTTCGGCCATGCCCTCGATCGCCAGCAGCCGCTTGGCCACCGTGTCGTCGATGAACCAGGACAATTGCTCGATCGTCATGTCGTCGGCCTCGACCGCGAAATAGGCGATCGGCTGCGATGACGTGGTGGCCTTGAAAATCGACGGTTCGAGAATGCCTTCGGGCAGTTCGCCGCGGATCTGGTCGACCGCGTTCTTCACCTCGTTGACGGCTTCGTTGATATTCTCGCCGATGTGGAATTCAACCAGCGTCTGACTCGCGCCCTCGGTGGCCGTGGAGCTGATCGATTCGACGCCGCTGATCGAACGGACCGCCGCCTCGATCCGCTGGGTGATCTGCGTCTCGATCTCGGTCGGGGCCGCGCCCGGCTGGGCGATGTTGACGATCACCATGGGAAATTCGATATCGGGCTGCTGCTGCACGTCCATGCGCATGAAGCTGACGATGCCGGCGATCATCAGCCCCGCGAAGAACACGATCGGGACGATCGGGTTGCGGATGCACCAGGCCGAGATGTTCTGGAAATTCATCGATCAGCCTTTCGGCGATTCCGCCATCCTGGGCCTGACCGTCTCGCCGGCCGAAAGGAAGGCGCCGGCGCGCTGGACCACGCGCTCGCCGCCGTCGAGCCCGCTGGTGACGACGATGCCCCGGCTGGTGATCTGGCCGGTCCTGATATCGCGGCGGGCGACCTTGCCGTTGCGCTCGACGATATAGACGTAGCTGCCCTTGTTGTCGGACAGCACGGCCGATTCCGGCAGCACCGGCGCAACGATCGTGCCCGCGGCGATCTCGACATTGGCAAAGCCGCCGGGGCGTAGCCCGGGCGCATAGGCCAGCGCGATGCGCGCGGTGCCCTGCCGCGTTTGCGGGTCGATGACCGGCGAGATCTGCCAGACCTGGCCGGTGAAGCTCCGGCCCGAGCCGACCGGCGTGACAGTGGCCGCAACCCCCGGCGACAGCGCGGCGAGGTCTTCCTCGGTCAGCCTGGCGAGCAATTCCATCTCGCCGCCTTTGGCGAGGCTGAACAGCACGCCGCTGCCGCTCGACACGATCTGGCCCGGCTCGACCTTGCGTTCGAGCACCAGTCCCGCGGCTGGCGCGACGATGCTGAGGCGGCGGACGCGCGCCTGCATCTCGCCGAGTTGCGCCTGGGCCACGCGCACGCGGGCATTGGCGGCATCGCGAGTGGCGGTCAGCCGGTCGATATCGGCTTTCGAGATGAAGCCGCGGGCGACCAGCTTCTGCGCGCGTTCGAGATTGGCCTGGGCCAGCCGGGCGTCGGCCTCGGCCACGCGGATCGCGGCGGCAAGCTGCGCTTCCTGCTCGACCTGAACCGAGCGGTCGACCGTGGCGAGCACTTGCCCCTGGCCGACCCACTGGCCGGGCTCGACCAGCACCCGCGCGATCTGGCCGCCTTCGCCGGCCGAGCCGACAGGCAGCTCGCGCCGCGCGGCCAGAGTGCCGGTGGCGCTGATCGTGCCGGCTATGGTGGTGCGGCCGGGCGTGATCACCGTCACGACCGGAACCTGGCCGCCGGCCCGGCTGTCGAGCGTGGCGGTGCTCTTGTGGTGCAGCACGAACCACAGGCCGACGATGACGACGGCGACGACGGCGGCGATGAGCCACATGCGGCGGCCGGAAGCGCGATCCTCCTCGTCGCCCGCGGCAAGCGGATCGAAGGGAGCGCTCTCCTCTCCGCCGGCCGTATCGATCTTGGCGTCGTAATTCATCGCTCTCACCCGGCTCGAAATCGCGCCGCCAGACCGTGACGAGACGACATCCTGCACTCATACCACCAGCAAACGCCGCGGACATCGCCCGAAGGGCGCCCGCAGCGGGATAGTTCACCCGGCGGCATAGACCCGCAGCCGCCGCGAGGCAATGTGCAGAACCGCTCGCGGCACCGGCGCGGTCCGGGCGGCAGGTGCGGGCAGTCTGTTTGCATGGCGTCCGCGGCCCTGTATGGCGCTGCCATGCCTTCCGCTACAGCTCTCTCCGGCCTTGCCGCCGGCCTTTTCCAGCTTCCCGAACCGCTGGCGGCACGGCGGATCGTCGTGGCGATGTCGGGCGGGGTGGACAGTTCGGCCGTCGCGGCGCTGGCCGCGGCCACCGGCGCCGAAGTGATCGGCGTTACCCTGCAACTTTACGACCATGGCGCCGCGACCGGCCGCAAGGGCGCCTGCTGCGCCGGCGAGGATATCCGCGATGCCCGTGCCGTCGCCGACCGGCTGGGCATCGCCCACTATGTCTTCGATCACGAATCGGCTTTCCGCAGCGAGGTGGTGGAACGCTTCGCCGACGAATATCTTGCCGGCCGGACGCCGATCCCCTGCATCCGCTGCAACATGGGGCCGAAATTCACCGACCTGCTCGCCATGGCGCGCGAACTGGGGGCGGACTGCCTGGCCACCGGCCACTATGTCCGCCGCGTGGCCGGGCCGGACGGCCCCGAACTGCACCGCGCCGCCGATCCCGCCCGCGACCAGAGCTATTTCCTCTATGCGACGACCGAGGCCCAGCTCGATTTCCTGCGCTTCCCCCTGGGCGGCCTGGCCAAGAGCGAGGTGCGCCGGATCGCCGCTGCCGCCGGGTTGAAAGTTGCGGCCAAGCCCGACAGCCAGGACATCTGCTTCGTGCCCGCCGGCGATTATGCCGCGGTGGTCCGCGCGATCCGGCCCGAGGGCGAAGCGCCGGGGGAAATCGTCCATGCCGAAAGCGGCCTGGTGCTCGGCCGCCACCGCGGCGTGATCCACTACACCGTCGGCCAGCGCCGCGGGCTGGAGATCGGCGGCCAGAGCGAACCGCTTTACGTCACCGGCATCGATGCGCCGGCGCGGCGCGTGCTGGTCGGGCCGAAGCGGCTGCTGGCAGTCGCTGCCGCCCGCATCACCGGAACCAGCCGCATCGGTCCGCTGCCCGCCGCGCCGCTGACCGCCAAAGTCCGCTCGCTGGCGAAACCCGTGCCGGTGACGCTGGCAGGCCCGCTCGGCCACGGCGCCGCCGCCGTCATCCGCTTCCCCACCCCCGAATACGGCGTTGCCCCCGGCCAGGCCGCCGTACTCTACGCCGGCGACCGCGTGGTCGGCGGCGGCTGGATCGACACGACCGAAACCGCGACCGCAGCGGGCTGATGTTGGAAAATGTTCCACATGGAACATTCGCGTAAACGGAACCGGCTTTTCAATCGGCCCACTGTTCCAGCACGCAGCCTTCACCCCGCCGGAAGAAGGCGGTCTGGTGTCTGAACAGGGCGAAGCTGGCGGTGACGCTTCCGGCCGCGGTATCCTCGCTCAGTCGCACCAGAGCCATGCCGGGCTCGAAATCCTTGCGGCAATCGCCGAGCGCGCGCCCTGCGATGAAACGGCAGGAGCAGCCGATGCGCGCGCCATAGGACGCCGCCGTGACCGCATGGGCATCGAGCGGCTGCCGGAACCATGCCAGCAGCGCGGCGGCGATCGCCAGCGGGAGCAGCGCCAGGCGGCGCCACCGGCGCCGGCGATGCGGGGGAGTGAAAGCCATCGGAGTTGCCATCGGTATCCGGCTTGCGCATGGACGACGCACCATGACGACGCGCCGCCTGTCCCTTATCCTGCCGCTGCTGGCGCTGCCAGCCCTGATCGGCTGCGGCGGGGAGCGGGAGCCGTCACCGCCGCCGCTGCACGCCGCTGCGCTGGCGGCGGTCGCCGGCGATGCGGGCGTGCCGCGCGCGCGGCTGGCGCGGGCGATCGACGACCTTTTCGCCGACCGCGCGGCTGGCGAGACGCGCGCGCTGCTGGTGCTGGCGGGCGGGCGCGTGGTCGCCGAGCGCTATGGCGCGGGCTATGGCCGCGAGACGCGCTTTCTCGGCTGGTCGATGAGCAAGAGCATCGTCGGCGTGATGATCGGCCAACTGGTCGCCGACGGGCGGCTCCGGCTCGACGAGACCGCGCCGGTCCCGTCCTGGCAGCGGCCGGGCGATCCGCGCGGCGAGATCACCCTGCGCCAGTTGTTGCAGATGCGTTCCGGGCTGCGCCACGTCGAGGCGGGAGAGCCGGCCTATGCTTCCGACGAGGTGCGCATGCTGTTCCTCGACGGGCGCGACGACATGGCCGCCTATGCCGAGGCGCAGCCGCTCGCGGCCGAGCCGGGGCGCGCGTTCCGCTATTCCTCGGCGACGGCGATCGTCCTGTCCGACATCGCCGCGCGCACGCTGACCGACAGCCGCGATCCGTCCTATCGCCGCCGGGCGGTGTCCGACTATCTGCGCACGCGGCTGCTGGAGCCGGCCGGCATGAGTTCGGCCGTGGCCGAGTTCGACGCTGCCGGCACGATGATCGGTTCCAGCATGATCCACGCCACTGCGCGCGACTGGGGCCGGTTCGGCGAGTTCCTGCGCAATGGCGGCGCGGTGCGCGGCGCGCAACTGGTGCCGCGGGGCTGGATCGACTTCATGCGGGCGCCGAGCCCGCGCAATCCCGGCTACGGCGCGCAGCTCTGGCTCAACCGCCCGGCGGGCGGCCGGGCCGCCATGCTGTTCCCGGACCCGGCGCCGCGGGACATTTTCGCCTGCATCGGCCATCTCGGCCAGTATGTCGTCGTCTCGCCCGGCCAGAAGCTGACGCTGGTGCGGCTCGGCAAGACACCGGACCCGCAGCGCCCGCGTCTGCGCGCCCGCCTGGCCGGCATTATCGCGCTGTTTCCCCGGCGTTAGCGGGCTGCGCGAAAAAGCCGTTACAGAGCATAGAGCATGATATCGGCACCACTCGCCCCGCACCCGTCACCTCATCCCACACCGTCACCCTGAAACAAGTTCAGGGTGACGAAGAAGGGAGCGAAGCGGTTCCGATTATCCGCATCCCGCTCTGTAATGAACAGTTGAAGAAATATCGCGTGACTCGTCCATTCACGGGTACAGCAGCGTGCTCGTCCAGCCGCTGCCGTCGCGGGTGAAGCGCCGGCGTTCGTGCAGCCGGTGCGGCCGGTCCTGCCAGAACTCAATCGCCTCGGGCTTCAGGCAGAAGCCCTGCCAATGCCGGGGCCGCTCCACCGCCCGCCCGGAGAAATGTTCCCGCGCCTCCTCGAAACGATCGAGAAACGTGGCGCGCGAAGCAAGCGGGGCGGACTGGTCCGAGGCCACGGCGCCGAGCTGCGAATCGCGCGAGCGGCTGGCGAAATATTCGTCCGCCGTCTCTGCGGTTACAGGCGTCAGCGGCCCTTCGATGCGGATCTGGCGGCGCAGTGATTTCCAGTGGAACAGCAGGGCCGCGTTGGGATTGGCGAGAAGCTCGCGCCCCTTGCGGCTGTGGCCGTTGGTGTAGAACACGAAGCCGTCCGGCCCGTGCCCCTTGAGCAGGACCATGCGCACCGAAGGCAGGCCGCCCGGCGTCGCCGTGGCCAGCGCCATGGCGTTGGAATCGCAAGGCTCGGCGGCGCGCGCCCCGGCATACCAGGCGCCGAACAGCGCGAAAGGATCGCCATGGGGGATGGTTTCGGCAGATTGTTCAGCTTCCACGCGCAGATTCCTGATCGAAAAGCGGCAAGCCTGTTCCCGCCCGGCCGTTCCCGCATAACGCCCGATGCGCTGCGAGGAAAGCTCCGCTTGTCGCGGCGCGGCTGCATCCCTAGTTTAAGCGCCATGGCAGCAGATCCCTATGCAACTCTCGGCGTGTCGCGCGGCGCGGGCGAGAAGGACATCAAATCCGCCTATCGCAAGCTCGCCAAGGAGTTGCACCCGGACCGGAACAAGGACAATCCGCAAGCGGCCGAGCGGTTCAGCGATGTCACGCGCGCCTATGATCTGTTGTCCGACAAGGACAAGCGCGCCCAGTTCGACCGCGGCGAGATCGATGGCGACGGCAATCCGACGATGGGCTTCGGCGGGGGCGGGCCGGGCGGCGGCTTCGGCGGCGGGCATCGCGGTTTCGGCGGCGGTTTCGAGGGCTTTTCCGCGGAAGGTGTCGACCTGGGGGATATCTTCGGCGGCATTTTCGGCGGTCGTGGCGGCGGCCCGCGCCAGCGCCCCGCGCCGCGCGGCGCCAATGTCCAGTACCGGCTCGGCGTCTCGCTGCCCGATGCGGCGGTGCTGGCGGTGCAGCGCGTGACGCTGGGCGACGGCAGGACGATCGATCTCAAGCTGCGCGCCGGGGTTGAGGACGGCACCCAGATGCGCCTTGCCGGCAAGGGCGAGCCCGGCCCCGGCGGCGCCGGCGATGCGCTGGTGACGATCCGGATCGAGCCGCATCCTTTCTTCAGGCGCGACGGCGACAATATCCGGCTCGACCTGCCGGTCGGTCTCGACGAGGCGGTCAACGGCGCCAGAGTGAAAGTGCCGACGGTGGAAGGCGCGGTGATGCTCACCATTGCGCCGGGCAGCAGTTCGGGGCGGACGCTGCGGCTCAAGGGCAAGGGCTTCACGCGCAAGGACGGCACGCGCGGCGACCAGCTCGTCACGCTGGAAATCGCCCTGCCCGAAAACGATGCCGACCTTGCCCGGCGGCTTGAGGGCTGGCGCGACGAGCGGCCGCTGCGCGCCAGGCTCGGCGTCTGACCGGGCGCGGCCATGGCGGAACCGGCCGGCGCGTACCGGCGGTGCTCAGGCGCGTCGTCACCGGCGCCTATGCCGATGGCTTCATCCATGCCGGCAATCTCGCCTATCTGGCGATTCTCGCGCTGTTCCCCTTCTTCATCGTCACGGCCGCGATTTTCACCGCGCTGGGGGAGCAGGGCCAGCGCGAGGCTTCGCTCCGCGTGTTCCTTTCGGCCGTCCCGCCGGTCGTCTCCCGCGTGATCGAGCCGGTGGCGCTGAACGCGATGAGCGCCCGTTCGGGCTGGCTGCTCTGGGCCGGCTGCATCGTCGGCCTGTGGACCGTATCGGGCCTGATCGAGACCATCCGCGATATCCTGCGGCGCGCCTACGGCACGCCGCCGGCCGCCGCTTTCTGGCGTCATCGCCTGCTTTCCACCGCCTTTATCGTCGCAGCGGTATTGCTGCTGCTGCTTTCGCTGTTCGCCCAGGTGGCTATCACCGCCGCGCAGGAAGTCATCGCCGCCTGGTTTCCCGGGGCGGGCGGATGGGCGCCGGCGCTGACCACGTCGCGGCTCGTTCCCGCCGCGGTGCTCTATCTGTCGATCTACACGCTGTTCCTGTCGCTGACGCCGCGCGCCTATCGCAGCCGCGCCTATCCGAAATGGCCGGGTGCCCTGCTCGTCACGGTCTGGTGGGTGGCGGTCACGGTGATGCTGCCGGGTGTGCTGCGGCGCTTTTTCAACTACGATCTCACTTACGGCAGTCTCGCCGGGGTGATGATCGCGCTTTTCTTTTTCTGGCTGGTGGGCTTAGGAATGGTTGCGGGGGCCGAACTCAACGCGGCGCTTGCCGAAGCGCCCGAACAGCGCGATGCGATCGGCCGACAGTGCAGAAGGAACGGGACGATACAGGAATGACAGGGCTGATGAAGGGAAAGCGCGGCCTGATCATGGGGCTCGCGAACGACAAGTCGCTGGCCTGGGGCATTGCCAGGCGGCTGCATGAGCATGGCGCCGAACTGGCCTTCTCCTATCAGGGCGAGGCGCTGGAAAAGCGTGTGCGGCCCCTGGCCGAAAGCCTGGGCAGCGATTTCCTGATCGATTGCGACGTTGCCGACATGGCGGCGCTCGATGCGGCTTTCGCGGTGCTGGCCGGCCGCTGGCCGACGATCGATTTCGTTGTCCACGCCATCGGCTTTTCCGACAAGAACCAGTTGCGCGGCCGCTATTACGACACCACGCTCGACAATTTCCTGATGACGATGAACATCTCGGCCTACAGCCTGGTCGCGGTGGCCGCGCGTGCGCGCGCGATGATGCCCGCGGGCGGGTCGATTCTGACGCTGACCTATTACGGCGCCGAGAAAGTGGTGCCGCATTACAATGTCATGGGCGTGGCCAAGGCGGCGCTCGAAACCAGCGTCAAATATCTCGCCAACGATCTCGGGCCGGACAACATCCGGGTGAACGCGATTTCGGCCGGGCCGATCCAGACGCTGGCGGCGCGCGGCATCGGCGATTTCAACTATATCCTCAAATGGAACCAGCTCAATTCGCCGCTGCGCCGCAATGTCACCATTGAGGATGTCGGCGGCGGCGCACTCTATCTCCTGTCCGATCTCGCCGCCGGCGTCACCGGCGAAATCCACCACATCGATGCCGGCTACAACCTGGTCGGCATGAAACAGGAGGACGCGCCGGATATCAG